>JANNGQ010000524.1:0-1890 GCA_031403975.1 Planctomycetota bacterium | reverse complement strand
GATCGCTGTGGACATCAGCATGTTCGTCCTCCGGATGACTGTGCGAGTCGGTCTCTGCGGGACTGTGCCCCGAATGATGACTGTTCCGGGTGTGATCGTATGCCTGCCGCGGACCGACAGTCGCGTCTTCAGTCCCGTTCGCGCTCTCATGATCCGCCGCGTCATCCGGTGCAGTTGCTGCAGCGGCGGCATCCGACGTATGAACTCCGTCGGTGGCAGACGGAGTCTGTTGTAACGACGGCGCTGGAGCGATCGATTGCTCCGGAATGCCGGAGCCCTTCAGGACTTGAGACCGGAACTGAAGGAGCAACACCTTCAGTCGCAGAAACCGCTCGGCCTTTTCGCGTTTGAGCGGATCCGGACTGACCAGATCCGCCTGCGCATTCGCAGCTGCGTCGGAGGTTGATTCCTGCGAAACGACCGGATTCGCATGATCCGGATCCGGATTGACGGGCTTCTGCGCAGCACTACGGGATTCCCGTTCGGCCTGAAGAGCCTGCTTGAGACGTTCGGTGGCCGATGGCTGCAGTTCCGCCGGTCCCGGCGAATGCTCAGGTGAATCGGCAGTCGACAATTCCAACGGCGTCGAAGGCGGCACCGGTGAGGCTGGGGATTCAACCGTCTTTGAGGTCTCGTCTTCCGTGCGGCTGGCCCTGATGATCCTGATCTGAGGACTCTGCGTCTCCGGGTGTGCCGAGGCACTCCAGCCTTTCAGAGGGCTTACCGACGGATCGTCGGCAGACCACGCCGGAGTCAGGCACAGACAGGTGACGACGCAGGCCGTGAGGCTGCAGACGATGACTGCGATGATCGGAGACCCTGTTGGATGAAACAACAAGTCCTGGCGTCGCTGAAACACAATTCTTCCCGCGGTGGAAACAGGTATGAAGGCACTCATGGTTTGTGCGCCCCTGTGGCAGCGGGCGGAGTCGTGCTGCCAGCCGCGCCGCGAGCCGTGTCATCATCGGGAAGCATTCCCGCAAAACAATAGATGGCCGCGTGGTGGTTCTGCTGGCGTTCATAGGCCCGTCCCATGATCTTCAGCGCTTCCCTTTCGATCCGGGGAACTTCGCTCGTATCAAACAGCATCCGGCAGGTCTTGATCGCCTCGTCCGGGTGATCCTGTTCCAGCGCGACTTCAGCCGACCGGAGCCTCGCCTGCAAAACCAGCTGATCGGCTTCTGACGACGTCAAAGTCGCCAGCAACAGGCGGGCCTCTTCAAGCTGATTGTCTGCCTGGTAGTGCGAGGCGAGGCGCAGCAGAGTCTGATCCCGCAACTCGCAGGGCGGCAACTTTTTGAGAGCCAGTCCAAACGCCTGCGCTGACTGCTGTGATAGCCCCAGTTCCTCACACGCACCTGCTGCCAGCACGGCCCAGTGACCTCCGCAATAATCCTCTGGCCGGAATTCCGAAAGTGCCGAAACGACCGCCCAGCCTTCCCGTTCGCGACGATCCGAGAGTACTGCTGCGCGGAATCTCGCGAGCGCTGAGATGAAGGCCGCCGCCTCGCGTCCGGGGCCTGCCGTCAATTCTTCGCGACGATCCATCAGCACGCTGTTGGCACCCTGCGGATTGCCGAGAATCAGATAGGCACTCCCCAGCTGCAGCGCGGCCCAGGGCTCCATTTCGGAACCCTTACTGATCGCCAGGCCGCGCATCATGGTCGAGATGGCGCGTTTGCCCTGGTTGTCTTCCAGGAGCAGACGGCTGGTGAAAATGTACGACGCAATCTTCACGTCGGTGAGGCCGCCGGAAGCATCCACGCTGCGCAGAAATGAGCCGCAGGCTTCCACCGGCTGATTCAGTGCCAGCAGGCACTTGCCGAGATTGAACGCCGCTTCAGTTTCTACGACGGATCTGGGAGCAGTTTCAATCTGCACCTGCTGCCG
>JANNGQ010000523.1:0-11549 GCA_031403975.1 Planctomycetota bacterium | reverse complement strand
GCAAGTCTACTCGTTCGGCAATCGATTGATGTCCACTGTTGTCCTGCGGCAGCGAATAGCGGATCCGCCCGTTCAAAGCCGCGAGTCTCGACGTGGGTTCCAGCGAATGACCACCGGGAGCGTCATGCCGGCTCACAAGCTGCATCCGAAGCGGAGCTGCAGCGGAGTCAGATCGCGGCGGGATGACAGTCTCCATGCGATCACGCTCGATACTTTTCTGTGCCGGAGTCGGGCTTTCCGGAATCAGCGACTCTGGATCCAGGCGCGGCGGTCGGCTGCCGGAGTCCACCGCAAGCTGCAACCCGAAAAACGGTACTCCGGAGTTGCTGTCCATCTGCATGAATGATCGATCGTACTGACACCCCGAGAGGCACGGGGCGACCACGAGCAAGGAGATCAATGGCAGGAATTGCTGTTTCATGGATGAATGCCATGCCGTTGGCAACGGCTCTTTATTTGCACGACCATCGGCACAGCCGTCGCTCACGGCCGTCGTACAACCGATGGCAATCACCTTATAACCCGATGCGTCAGCGAGGGCCTTCGTTGTGTCTTCACGCGACGTGAAATTCACCTCGCTGACGCTTCGGGTTGGTGTTCGTCGACAACTAAGTGAGTGCCATTGGGCGTACAACGCTGTATTGCTGAGCGGGCAATCTAGAGAATCGACGCCTTGCCTCCCAACTGATTGTCGCGAGCCGGAGTGTACGGCAAGGCATCCCAGTTTGCTGCACTCGCCGGGGTTTCCCGAACTGCCGCCAAGGCTGCTATTGCACCGGCAGAATCTGCGGCTCCGCAACGCTGGAAACCTGCGGTTCCGAAGTGGCGGCGTCCTCCGGTGCCAGCTCGGCCAGACGCTGTATGATCAGTCGGTTTAGTTCCGGCAGGCCCTTTCCGGTCACTGCCGAGATCAGGAACACTTCCTTCCCGGTCACTTCACGAAGGAGTTCTGCACACGTCGGGCCATCCGGAAGTTCGGCTTTGGTGACGCAGATGATCTCTGGACGTTCTGCCAGGGATGCGTCGTGCAATCGCAGTTCCTCACGGATCTGAGCATAGTTGTCCAGAGGGTCGGACTGGTCCATCGGAGCGGGTTCGACAAGGTGAACGAGGATGCGAGTCCGCTCGACATGCCGCAGGAATTCATGCCCCAGTCCGGCTCCGGCATGTGCCCCTTCAATCAGTCCCGGAATATCGGCCAGAACGTATTCGTGATTGAAGCCAACGTGAACGACACCAAGATTCGGATACTTTGTCGTGAACGGATAATCGGCGATTTCCGGAGTCGCCCGAGAAACTCGGCTGAGCAACGTGGATTTACCTGCATTCGGTTTGCCGACGAGCCCGACGTCGGCGATCAGTTTCAGCTCGAGGATGATCTCACGGTACTCGCCAGGATGCCCGCCTTCGCATTCTCTCGGTGCACGATTTGTTGGTGTCGCGAAACGCTTATTGCCCCTGCCTCCGCGGCCTCCTTTAACCACGATCACTGTCTCGCCGTGGTGCTGGAGATCCTTCAGCAGGTGGCCATGCTCGCGGTCCTTCACAAGAGTTCCCGGCGGAACCAGAATCACGGTCGGCTTGCCGCAGCGACCGGTGCAGAGTGAGCCGAGTCCGTGCCCGCCGCGGGCAGAATTCCAGTGACGATGTCCGACAAGATTTCCAAGCGAACCGAGGTTGCTGTCAGCCTGCAGAATGATGTCGCCGCCGTCGCCGCCGTCACCGCCGTCCGGACCGCCGCGAGGAACGTAGACTTCTCGCCGGAAGCTGCTGCATCCGTTCCCGCCGTCGCCGGCTCGGCAATTCAGAATGACACGATCCGCAAACATGACAGCTCAACTTTCGGTAAACACGATCCAGCCGCCACTGGGCTTGCCCCCAATGGCGTGGACTTAGGGATTTCTGTGAGCGGCAAGGCGCTAGCCGCCGGTGTATTTGCTGCATTTTATCGAACAGACACCGGTGGCTCACTAAGTCCACGCCAACGGGGCCGGCCCGGTGTAGGATAAGCACACCGTTGCCATTGTATCGTCCGGCAGGTCAGACATGGCTCAGTTTCGTCAGGTTTCAGCAGTCTCCGCGAATTGACATTTGCCCTGAACGCCGCAGAATCCGTGGAGGATCTGCGTGGATTTGGTTACCAAAACAGGTATGAGCATCTGATGTCGGAGTTTCAGACGGTCGCCAAAGTCGGCGAAATCCCCGAAGGACAGGGTCGGGCGTTTCCAGTGAACGGGACAATGGTCGGCGTCTTTCTGTCTCAGGGACGGTACCTGGCCATCAATGATTTCTGTCCGCACATGGGTTCATCCCTGGCGGACGGCTACGTTGAAGACGATGCTGTGATGTGTCCGTGGCATGCCTGGAGATTCAGTCTCCGGGACGGTACCTGGCTGGATAATTCGAAGAGCAGTATCCGGTCCGCCTGTTACGAAGTGCGAGTCGACGGCGATCAGATCCAGGTAAAGGTTCCGATTCCCGACGCGAAATCTCCGGATGTCTGAAGAACCACGTGAATCAGAATCGAGGCACTGGCCGATCACGGACGACGCCATCCGCGACGTTTTTGCATCGATGCTGGCCGACGGCTCCTGGGGAAGATATCACGGGCCCCATTGCGGAGCACTTCAAGACGCACTGGCAGAATACCACGGCACTGCACACGTTCATCTTTGCTCGAGCGGCACAGTCGCCATGGAACTGGCACTGCGAGCCGTTTCTGTCCGGGCGGGAGACGAAGTCATCCTGTCGGCCTACGACTTCAAGGCAAACTTCGTCAACGTGCTGACGGTCGGTGCGACGCCGGTACTGGTCGACACATTGCCCGGTGTTCCGGTGATCGACGTTGACCAGCTGAGATCGGCGGTATCAGACCGCACCAGAGCAGTCATTGTGTCTCATCTTCATGGCAGCCTTGCGCCGATTCACAACGTCTGCGAATTTGCCCGATCCCGCGGCATCCAGGTGATCGAAGATGCCTGCCAGAGTCCCGGTGCACAGATTGACGGTCGACGAGCGGGCTCACTGGGCCATGTCGGACTGCTCAGTTTTGGCGGCAGCAAACTGCTGACTGCCGGCCGCGGCGGGGCAATCCTGACGAATGATCCCGCCATCGTTCAACGGATCCGGCTCTGGACGCAACGAGGCAACGATGCCTGTCCGCTCTCTGAAATGCAGGCTGCTGTGCTGCTGCCACAGCTGCAGCAGCTGGATGAACGAAATCGGAACCGTCTGCAGCGAGCGGCGGAATTCCTCCGGACTTTGCAGAGCGGCGAAAACTCGCTGGCGGAATCACTGCTGCCGGCTGTCTGGCCGCCGATCGACGTCTCCAGCAGCATGTTGCAGCCGGTGTTTTACAAACTGGCTCTGTTGCTGAATCCGACCGTCGCATGCAGCCGGCGCGAAGTGATCTGCCGCACCGCGCGCGAACACGGGCTCCCGCTGGACGCCGCGTTTCGGGCACTTCACCGAATTCACAGTCAGCGGCGATTCCGTTCAGTCGGAGATCTTCCGAATGCTTCCGAGCTGCACGACCGGCTGATCGTGTTGCATCATTCTCCGTCGCTCTCCACGCCCACCACTTGTTTCTCGAACGATCCTCACCTGGAGTGAACCGTCGCAAGCAGCTTCGAGGCATTGCCGTGAGTAATCTGTTCGGTGATCGGAGCGGGCAGCGCAGATTCCTGCAGCTTCAGTTTCGGGGAATCAGCCACAAAGAACGGCGCGTGCGAACCATAGAGGATGCGTTCGGGAGGGATTGATTTCACAAGTCGTTCCAGACCGGTCAGTCCTTCGAGCGTCGCAATATCAAAGGACACATTGCCGGCCGCCGCAAGTTGAGAGTGCAGCTCCATGTCAGCGTTGGACAGACAGTTTAACAGGACGATCGGCAACCGCGGATGATCCGGAAGCACTTCAAGAAGTGGCCTGAGATCGACATCTGCGGCGCTCAGAAGGCGATGCTGAGTTCTTGGGTCCTCAAGGCGGACAGCAATCTGAACGATCAATCGAGCCTCATCGGCCAGTCTCAGCATTGTCGCAAATCGCTCATCGCTGAATCCATAGTCGTGATACCCCGGCAACAAACGGATTCCCGGCATTCCGTGAATCTCGGCACATCGCTTCACATCGTCCTCCCATTGCGGTAGCGCCAGGTTCACCGCGCCGAATGGCAGGAGGAAATCCGCACCGACGGTGCGACAGTCCTCCGCGAGCCGCTGATTCACGGCTGCGACGTCGTTGTGCAGGAGTGCATCAAACGATCCGGCCCACGCCTGAGTGACTCCGAGCTGTGACAGTTCTGCGACGAGGCGGGCAGAATCGTCCAGGGGCAGTCGGCGACAGGGCCAGCGTGAGAGTGAAACGTTGACATCCGTGATCACGGCCGGACTCCTTTCTGCTGCAGGATCGGCATCAGCAGCAGCTTCAGATTCTGGCCCAGAACCATTTGCTTTTCGTGCGCGGGAATTGCGGCGGACGTCACCTTGGCGAGTTGCGATGCAAAGCTGCGTCCCGACACATCACTTCCGTACAGGACACGAGCGGCGCCCAATTCACGAACGGCCATTTCGACAATGCCGGCCGTCGGATCACTGCCCGCCAGGTCGACGCTGATGTTGCCCATGTCCCGAACAGTTCGCAGGCCGAGTTCCCAGTTGCCGCCCGTGTGTCCGCAGATCAGAGCTGCTTTTGGATGACGCATTGCCAGCGCGACAAGGTCCGCCGGCGAACTTTCGCCTTCGAGGTTGCCGTTCGTCTTGAGCCAGGTATGCTGATAAATCACGGCCTTCAGTTCCGTGGCACGCTGCACGATGAGATCAAGGTTTTCAGAATGGCAGCGACCGGCCACCCACAGTTTGACGCCGACCATCGGGCCGACCTTCACACAGCGATCCAGTTCCGCCAGACTTTCCGGCACGTGATTCGGGTTGAGATACACAAATCCGAAACTCCGATGATGCCAGTGACTGATGGCCTGAAGTACTTGATCGTTCTCAGCGCGAAACTCTTCCGGAGTCGGGTCGACATGAAACGGCGATCCCATGAACACGATGAGCCGATCGATTCCCATCCGGTCGGCGGATTCGATCAGTCGGGCCATTTTCTCATCCGGAGTGCGGCCCTCAATTCCGTGCAGATGGCAGTGCAGATCCCAGATCATGTTCGCTCGACCTGCCCTTCAGTTCGCCTTCAGAAATACGATCAGGTCCGCGAGATCCTGCAGCGTGAGCTTCTTCTCGAATCCTTCCGGCATGAGACTCAAACCCGTTCCCCGGATTTCAGCGACACGCTCCCGCTGCACCACATCCTGTTTGTTCTCGGCACGTTTCAGGGTCAGGCTCGCCGGTGATTCTTCGGCGATCATTCCCGTCAGCACTTGTCCGTCGTGCAGAGCGACGGCGAACTGCATGTAGCCCGGGCCGACTTCCCGATTCGGGTCAAGGATCTGAGTCAGCAGTTCCGACGGACTGCGATGCTGCACGGTGATGAGGCTGGGACCAACTTCAACGCCGCTGTCGCCGACGCGATGACAAGTTGCACATTCGCGACCAAAGATCGCTTTGCCTTGTGGCACACGGCCCGGAATCGATGAGGCCTCTTTGTATTGTTCAAGGACCTGCTTTCGGGGAGTTTCACGATCGAGGGCCAGCAACGTCTGAGCCTGCCGGCGAATCTCTTCGTCCGCGTGATTCAGCAACAGGTTTCTGCGGATGGGAGTGATCTGAGCTGCGGCGATCCGGCCATCCGAGACAGCACTCAGCAGCGCGGGTATGCGCTGATTGTGATTCGAAAGTGCTTCCACGATTTCATACTGCACCGAAGGCGTCGACGCGGCGAAAATGGCCAGCAGTTCGCCGGCGGTGCCTTCGTCCTGAAACGTCGACAATGCGCGGACTGCTGCTGTCTGGATCTCGGGAGGTTGCAGAGTCGTCAGCAGCGGCGTCACCGCTTCGCGAACAAGCGCCGGATCCCCGCAGGCCAGCATCTGCAAACCAGTCATTCGTGCTTCTGAAGGCAACTCTGAATTCTGCACGATCGCTTGAGCGGTCTCAATGTGTTCGGCAAGAATCTCTTTCGCGGCGCTGTCCTCCCAGGCGACAGATAATCGACTTCCGCTGCGTTTCAGACCCTCATTCAGAGACAACAGCACTCTGGCAGCGGTCGGTCCACTTCGCAAGTCCGCCGACAGATGCACCAGTGCATTGCCCACTGCGGCCAGTTCGCTGCGGCTGTTGCGAACGCCTGCCACGATGCCAAGCTGCCGCAGCAACGGAAGGTGATCGGGTGCAGTGAAAAATTCGGAATCCTGCAGCAGTCGTGCGAGCATTTTCGGCGCGAGAGTACCGGAGGAACTCAACACGGCATTGACGGTCCAGGGATCACGCGCGTCTCGTCTGGCGATGGACTCCAGCGCATCTTCGCAACGCCGGTCGGAAAACTGCCCCAGCGAAAGAGCCACCTGAAACCGCACTCGCTGCGCAGAATCGTCGGCCAAGCGCAGAATCCCGCTCAGCAGTTCTTCCGAAGGTGCGGACAAAGATCGCTCTTCCGCCAGCCGAACTGCATGTTCCCGAACACCGGCCGTCGGATCGGACAACCCCGCCAGAAGATCAGCGTCGCTCAGTTGATTCATTCCATGCAGTGACCACAACCCATGCAGCCGACCGAGATCCGAAGAATCATCCTGCTGCACGCGTCGAAGCAGCGCGACCGCCGCCGGGTCCTGTCGCTCAAAGACCAGCCGATGAGCGGTGTCACGATGCCAGACATTCGGATGCTGAAGCAGTTCCACAAGCTGTTGCGTCGTGACCTCAGACAGCCGCGGAGTGCTGCGCCGTTGGAACTGCGGCGGTGCCAGACGGTAGATGCGGCCTCGATCGCGGCCATTCTCAAGATCCAGCAGAGATTTCAGATCCTCCGGCATCGACCAGGGATGTTCGATTGTCTCCCGGTACATGTCGAGCACATACAGCGTCCCGTCAGGGGCATGAACGAAATTGACCGGCCGGAACCAGTTGTCCGTCGAGGTCACGAATTCTGAGCGGTCATCAATCCGCTGCGAAGAAAACGTCACTCCCGCCGATTGAATTTCCTGACGATGAATCAGATTACCGGCCACTTCAGCGAGAATCACCTGTCGGCGAAACTCGGGCGGGTAAGCATCACCCCGGTACAATGTGACGCCACTGGCGGACGTCATGAAGCCGTGAGCGTTCTTCTCACTCCTCGGCATCCGTGGATCGCCCTGACTGGACAGCCGTGCGGCGTTGATCACCCGCCACGGTTCCGGCGGACTCGCTCGGAAGACGGGAATCTGATCTCCTGCCACAGCAACGTCATGCAGCGGACTTCCCGCGCTGAGCGCCGGGTTTCTGTTCAGATACTGCGCCGGCAGCACGACATGCTGAACGGGGTTACGGATGTTGCAGATGAAGCGGTTTCCCCAGTCATCGAATGTGTTGCCGAATCGAGCGCCTCCCGAGAGCAGCTCCATCCGCGGCAATCGGGCGTCAAAGCGGAAATCATTGCGAGAGATCGTCAGCGCGGCAGCGGTGCCATCCGTACCCGAGACGATTTGTCCTCCGTTGGAGCCCCCGGCACCGTAGATCCGGTGATCAAGTCCCCAGATCAGGTTGTTGACGACCGCCTGAACATTGAGTTTGCGGAATCCGCTGAAAACCTTCTGCCGGATTTCTGCTTCACCGTTTCGGTCTTCATCCTTCAGATACCAGACATGGGGAGTTGCAGCGACGAACACTCCGCCGCGATAGACGGCTATTCCCGTTGGCCATGAAAGATCTCGGGCAAACACTGTGCTGCGGTCGAAAATGCCGTCGTCATCCACGTCTTCCAGAAGTCGTACTTTTCCGATCGGCAGATCGGCAGTCCGCTCGACGCCAGGCCTGTCGGTCGTCTTGTCCGTGTACGGATAGTCATTCATCTCGACAACATACAGCCGACCGTCTTCGTCAAATGCACCAGCGACCGGGTCGGTGACGAGCGGCTCAGAGGCTGTCAGCTGCAGCGTAAAACCGTCACGCAGAGAAAACGAGCCGATCGCATCGGCAGGTTCCAGCGGCTGGCTCCGGGGGAACTCGGGATCGTCGGCGGTGAGCACCGTTGCCGCGAGAACGGACGATAGCACCACGCTGACGGATACCATCCGCCGCGACAGGTATTTCAGGCTCGCGAAGGTCAGTGTGTGCATTCCTGCTTGCTCCATCGCAAGTGAAACTGTCAGCGACGGCTCATGAATCGTTTAACGGCAAGCCGCAGGCGACGGCGTTGTGCTGGTCCCGTAATCAATCAAGGTCATGCGCCGCAGTCGCCTGCGGCTTGCCGTTAAACGAACAAACGGCTCAATTGTGCCCGCGAACTGCAGAAAGCTGGAATTGGCGGAATGATCCTGGAAAAAGCGCCATCTTGCCAGCAGGCGTTTCTTTTGCGCTGAATCCGGCAGGTTGCTACAATACTGCGATTCATTGGACACTCATTATTCCTTACCGGTCATTCTTGCGTCATGGCTGTAGCAGCTCTCGATCGAACACTCACCCGGCACGTTGAACATGAGGAGGAACCACGGCAGCGGCCGTTGGATTTCCGGCTGATCGGGAGGCTGATGGAATCGACTCGGGCGCATGGCAGCAAACGGCTGTGGCTGTTGCTGGTCGTCGTGATCCGGGCGGTGCAGCTTCCGGCGCTGACGTGGGTGCTGGCGACGGTAATCCGCGGGCCGGTGGCGAACGGCGATACGGGAGGCGTGCTTCAGGGAGCTGTCGCATTCGCGTTACTGGCTCTCTCAACGCAGTTCGTGATGCACTATCGGCAAAGGCTGGCTCTGGAGCTGGGTGAGAATGTCGTCAGCGACCTCAGGAACCGGCTGTTCCGCCACATTCAGCGAATGCCGATGCGCTGGTTTCATACGAACCGCATCGGCCGTGTCATCAGCCGCATGACGTCGGACATGGAGGACATCCGGATCGGAGTGCAGGAAGTCTTCTATGTGACACTCGTGCAGTTCATTCAGATGGGAATCGCAGCGGCGGCAATGATCTGGTACGACTGGTCGCTATTCCTGATCGTGCTGGGACTGGCTCCGGTCATGTGGTTCATCAACCGGCACTTTCACAAACGGCTGAGCAATGCACTCCGCAACATGCGCGAGTCGTTCAGCCGCGTGACGGCAACGCTGGTGGAATCTGTCGTCGGCATCCGCGTCACTCAGGGATTCGTCCGCGAACAGGAGAACGCTCGTGTCTTCGCTGAGCTTGCGACTGATCATTCAAGATTCAACACGAAAGTACTGAAGACACACGGGACGTTTCTGCCGCTGCTGGAAATGAACAGCCAGATCTTCATGGCGATTCTCCTGCTGGTCGGAGGGTATCGAGTATTGACACCAGGTCACACGACCGACATCGGCGATCTCGTCGGCTTCTTTTTCATGGCCAATCTGTTCTTCTCGCCGATCTCAATCCTGGGCAATCAGTACAACCAGGCCATGACAGCGATGGCCGGTGCGGAGAGGCTTTACCGGCTGCTGGACACGGAACCGGAATGGACGGATGCGGCGGATGCCATTCAGCTCCACGAAATCCGGGGCGACGTGGAGTTCCGCAATGTCACTTTCGGCTATGACGCGGACAGGCCCGTGCTGCATCAGATATCTTTCTCGGCGCGACCGGGCCAGGTGATTGCTCTGGTGGGACATACGGGCAGTGGCAAGTCATCGATCATCAATCTTGTGTCACGATTTTATCTGGCGGACTCGGGCGACGTACTGGTTGACGGCCTTGACATCCGGACCATCTCCGGACATTCGCTGCATCGACACATGGGAATTGTTCAGCAGCAGAACTTCCTGTTCAGCGGTACCGTGGCCGACAACATCCGGTTCTCCAGGCCCGAAGCTTCCGACGAAGACATCGCGGCTGTACTCCGAAAGCTCGCCTGTGAGGACCTGCTGACGGCATTGCCGGACGGATTGCTGACGCATGTAGGCGAGAGTGGTGCGTCGGTCAGTTCCGGGCAACGACAATTGATCTGCTTCGCCCGTGCCATGCTGGCGGACCCGGCGATCCTGGTGCTGGACGAGGCGACCAGCAGCATCGACAGTGCAACCGAATCCCGACTGCAGAATGCGCTGGACGTGCTGCTCAGCGGTCGGACGGCATTTGTCGTGGCGCATCGACTGAGCACGATCCGCAATGCCGATCTGTTGCTCGTGCTGGAACGCGGTCGGATCGTCGAACGCGGGACACATTCAGAGCTGCTGAGTCGCGGCGGCGTGTATGCGGGCCTGCATGAACGTTTCTCGCAGCCGGAGCGGCAATGATCGTCGTTCGCCAAGCAATGGGAAAAACCGTTCATCGTGAAATGAAGTGCGCGGTATCGAAATGGGCATTTGTCGTCTGAACTGTCAGAGGGCCGGCGATTCCGGACCAAAGGTCCACCCATTCCAATAGCCTGGGCCAAGCGACAGCGTCGGCCCAGGAAACAGACACCATGCAAACATTTCAGGCCCAACGGGCCGGCCATTCGGGTGTTGATCGGGCTCGGGCGACTCTCATCGACTGGTTGGCCCGTTGGGCCGTGGTGATGGATTGACGCTCGTTGGCCTGGCCCGACGCTGTGCTTGGGCCAGGCTATTAGAACGTTTGGGCCGTTGGCCCGGAATCGCATTGCGGAGAGCAAAGCAGAATTCGCGGGAATTCAGATACCCCGACGCCACGTTGGATCCCGATGCGCTGGGACAGTAATGCCTCCGAAAATCCACGCGCACTGTATTTCACGATGAGTCGTAAAAACTCCGGAAGGGCATCCGGTTCCCCGGATGCCCTTCTGGATTCTGATCACATCATACTGCGGCAGACTGGACTGACTCCGTGATTGCCGACCTCGGATTGCTCCGCTATTCCCGATCCTCACACACTACGGCAGGAACGGTGCGAAACCGATGTTCGGAAACAGCGGATCGGCCGCTGCACGCAGGTTGTAACCGCCATTCGTAAAGGCTGCCTGAATATCCTGAGTGATTCCGAAGTTGATGAACACATTGTTCGGGTCGTTCAGGTTCGGGCCGTTGTCGACCTGGAAGAACGCCGCTTCACGCTGCTGAACGGCGATCGGTCCGAAGAACCCGGCAGACTTCAAAGCGTCGAAGTTCGTGTAGAGGGCACCAGCATCGCTTGGCGCGATCTGGTTCCCGGAGTTGTTCTGGAACCGCACATCCAGCTGGGCTGTATCGTCCAGATAGATAAAGTCGAACGTCAGGTCGCCGGCCTGATTGAACGAGTCGAATGTGTTTCCGAACGAGTTGAATGAAGACGTGACGACATCTTCCTCCAGATTGCCGCCAAAGGTGTTGTTCTGGATATCCGCCGCGACATAAGATCCTGTCCCGACGTCGATCCGGATCCCTTCTCCCGTGACCGTATTCACACCGTTGTTCTGAATCGTGTTGTTGGTCACGGTCAGGAAGCTGTTCTGCACTGTTCGCAGATTCAGATAGGGCGGGGTCTGCGAAGCCGTTGACCAGACGCGCGGCT
>JANNGQ010000522.1:0-8975 GCA_031403975.1 Planctomycetota bacterium | reverse complement strand
TTCGTTCGGGTTCAATAACGCCGTGGAGCTGCCGGTTCCGGTGGATACGCGCCACACCGAACTGCCCTCATTCCGATTGATGCCGGTGAAGTCTTCCGAGTCGATTTCGGTAACTACCAGCCGGTCGTCGTCATTGGTCGGACGTGGATCGACAACAATCCTGACGGCAAAAGGAATTCTCCATATTACAACACAGCAGTGCCAACCAGTCCGCCTGGCACTGGTCTTCCCGGAACTCTCAACTATCAGTGGTATGTCGTTCTGCTTCCGGAGTCGGAGTTTGTTGAGAATGGCTCGGACGACTCTTTTGTTCAGACATTTTTCTATGTAACTCCGTCGCGGCAGATTTTCCACTGGAGTCCGCAAGGCGGATCGGTTCTTGTGAACGTCGTCTCCGGCAAGTCGCTGCCGGTCTTGGATACGATCTTCGGTACGGCATTTGTTTCGGAACCGTGGATCAACGACCGGGCGGTGGAATTACTCGATGATCGCGGCAACGTCATTGCCACCACGATTTCCGCTGACCGCGATGTAAGCGGCGACAGCACGATCACTATTGAACAGGATCGCGGCTGGTATCAGTTTGTGGGGCTGTTGCCCGGGAACTATGCCATCCGCAGTCTGCAGTTGCCAGGAACGGTGCAGACGTCTCAGGCGGACAATTCGCTTCAGCCGGTTGCCAGAAAACTGCAACAGGACTTCGGATTCAAAGCGGCACCGCTGGGTGATCATTACAATTTCGGAGCGCGTCACGAACGCTGGTTTCAGGGACGCGACAATCAGTGGTTCTTCATCACTCCCCAGGGGACTGTGTTTGAATGGAACAAGAACAGTGGGGGAGCGATCGGTCCTGCGGCGGGACGCCACGTGGCTCAGTTGTCCTCAAGCTTCTTTCTCAATCTGAATCTTCTGTTCCAACCCAGGTCGACATCCATCACACTGACGAGTCGGCTGGATCTGGATCCACTGAATCTTGGAAGCTGCACAGTGATCGACAGTCTTTTTGCGTCACTGGCGGGCGAGATTTTTTCGTAAATGAATGACAAATCTTCTGCCGGCAGGCAGCGGTTCCTGCCGCCTCAGCCGCGTTGGTTTTCCGGGAAGTCCCCTACCACTTCCATCCCGTGGGAGCTTTCACTCTGCGGAGATCTGACGGATCGACAGGCGGATCTGCTGGGACATCTGACGGAATTCGCCCGAGGCAGTCAGGGAGTCCTGTATTTTGATTCCTGCGGCGGCAGCGTTTACACAGGATTAGCGCTGGCTACATTGATCCGGATTCGTGGCCTGCGCGTGACGGGAATTGTGATCGGAGAATGCTCGTCCGCGGCTCTGCTGCCATTTGCCGCCTGCCACAAACGGCTGGTGACGCTGCATTCCACCATGTTGTTTCATCCGATGCGGTGGCAGTCTGATGAAGACGTGCGGCTGGAAGAAGCGACCGAATGGGCGCGACATTTTAAAGACCTCGAAACCCGCCTCGACAGCCTGCTCGTTTCGATGCTGAATGTGCCTGCCGAAACATTACACGGATGGACACGTCCAGGTCGCTTTGTATCGGGTGCGGAACTGGCTGCGGCCGGCCTTGCGTCGCTGATTGATCCATTCAGTGAACCCGATCCCTGGAAATCTATCCGCTCCGCGTGAACAATGCCGATTCCTGCGGACTGAATGTCGCCGCCGGTTTTCGCGAATTGTTCTGGAGGACTCTGATGCGTTCGATCATCGCGTTGTTCGTTGCCGTGTCGTTCATCGCGGCAATCCTGTCCGTGGATTCAGCCGGCGGAGCTGACACGGAAAAATCCCGGATCCTGATGCTGACGCAGAGCGCAGGATTCATGCACTCAAGTGTTAAGCGTCCCGATGGCGCTGAACCGCAGAAGAAACTGGCCGCGGCTGAGATCGCGATGATCCAGCTTGGCGAAACAACCAGCCTGTTCACGGTCGACTGTACTCAGGACGCCGCTGCTGATTTCACAGAAAACAACTTGAAGAACTATGACATTGTGATGTTCTATACAACCGGTGCTCTGCCGATTGCCGAGCCGGACCTGAACTTCTTCCTCAATGACTGGCTGCAGGCGAAGGGGCACGGCTTTATCGGCGTTCATTCGGCACTGGACACGTTCCATGAATTCGAGCCCTACTGGGACATGGTCGGCGGGACATTCAACGGGCATCCGTGGAATGCCGGCGAAACGGTGACTGTCAAGGTCCATGAGCCGGGGCATCCCACCATGCAGCCCTTCGGCGCTGAGTTCACGATTCAGGATGAAATCTACCAGTACAAGAACTGGCAGCCGGAGAAAGTACGAGTTCTGATGAGTCTGGACATGTCTCGCTGTACTCCTTCAGCTGCGTACCACGTTCCTGTGGCATGGGTCAAGTCGTACGGTGACGGCAAGGTGTACGTCAACAATCTCGGCCACAATGAATCAACGTGGAGCGACGAACGGTTTTTGAATTCGGTCGCAGCCGGCGTGCGATGGATACGCGGCGATGTCGAGTGCGATGCCACACCGAATCCTGAATTGTCGGCGGCACAGGAAGTCGTCGCAAAGGCAGCCGCAGCCGTGCGCGAGAAAGCAAAATAGCCCAGACGGACACAGTGGCGCAAGCGACTGGATCGTGTGAATTCAAAGCGACCAGGCCCGAAGGGAAACGCCGCGAAGGATTTATTGCAATGAAACATGAGGGAATGGGTTTGTAGCCGGAGTCGTGCGACTTCGGAGTCTGCGGGTTACCTCCGAATTCTCACGAATCCGGCTACAAGAATCCTTCACGGCGTTGCCTTTCGGGACTCGAGACGCGCAACTTCAAAACTGGCGAGTCGGGGGTAGCGTGGTACGTTTCTTACTGCCACTCGCCTGATCGCTGGTGTACTCTTCATTCAGACAAGGATCCGATGCCGTCTGCCAGTCCTTCTCCGCATTGGATTCGTCTGCAGGTCAGCGGCAGGGACCGTGCGAAGTTTCTGCATAATTTCTGTACCAACGACGTCCGAGGGCTGGAAGCCGGACGTGCGTGCGAAGCGTTTTTTACGGATGTCAAGGCTCGTGTGCTTGGTCATGGTTTCATTCTGGCGTTCGACGAACGGCATGAAATCTGGATGCTTATCGACGCGGCTTCAGGACTGCTCAGGCATCTCTCGCGATATGTCATTACCGAAGATGTACAATTCCTGGAGCTCCCGGACACTGACGTCTGCGGAATTGCATCGGAATCGCTCACCGCGGCTGTCGTGGAGCGCATCACGGGATTATCCGGTTCGTATGTGATCGCCTCCATGCGTACTTTTTCGCTCGACACTGATTCCCGGAGTCCGTGCGGTAACCGTGTCGTCGGACTGACGGTTGATTGGGCGGGAACGCTGCTGACGCTGTTTGCGGGCGACGCAGCGAATCTGGCGGATTTTCGTGTCCGACTTGCGGGGCAGGGTGCTTCACTGCTGACCGTGTCTGAACTCGAGCGTCTGCGGATTGAGGAACGGTTTCCGGCAGCCGGACGCGATTTATTGCCCGAACATCTTGCTCCCGAGGCTGATCGGAATTCGACCGCGATCAGCTATAGGAAAGGCTGTTATCTCGGCCAGGAGCCGATCGCGCGACTGGACGCAATGGGGCATGTGAATCGGGCATTGCGAAAGATTGAGGTGGATGGTGAAATCAGCGAAGTTGCTGGTGCTTCCCTGCAGACTGCAAGCGGTGCGGTCATCGGGTCGCTGACATCTGCAGCCGACGCACCTGGCGGACACTGCCTGGGACTTGCCGTTGTCCGACTGGCCGCAATCAAAGAACTGATCTTTGCTGTTTCAGCATCGTCTCGGAGGTTTTCGGCAAGAGTCCTGCCATTATCGTGATTGCGAAGATCGTACCGACGGTGCAAGTGATTTCGATCGCCGGGACTCCGGCACATTCGATCAGAATGTGGAGTTCGGCCAACTGTCAAATGTTACAGAATCATGGAACGTCGGTTTCCTGCGAGGACTTGCTGATGAAGGCTGCTTACATCACGTCGACCGGAACTGCAGACTGCATCCGATTCGGCGAACTTCCGGTCCCGTCACCGGGAGCTGGCCAGGTGCTTGTACGAACCGAAGCGGTTGCGGTGAATCCGATTGACACGTACATCCGCGCCGGAACCGTGAAGTTGGCGTTACCGAATCCGTACATCATCGGGTGCGACATTGCGGGGACAGTGGAATCGACCGGGTCGGGAGTACGGCGATTCAAAGCCGGAGATCGGGTCTGGGGCAGCAATCAAGGGCTTTTCGGGCGGCAGGGCACGTTTGCAGAATACTGTGCGATCGACGAACAGTGGCTTTATCCGATTCCTGAGGGAATCTCCACTGACGTTGCAGCTGCGGGGGCACTCGTCGGCATCACCGCGCACCTCGGCCTGTTTCTGCACGGCGGCCTCCGTTCAGGTGAAGTGGTGTTCGTCAACGGCGGCACGGGAGGGGTTGGCTCAGCCGTGATCCAGCTGGCCGTTGCTGCGGGTGCAACCGTGATAACATCGGCGGGTTCGCACGAAAAGGCCACCGCATGTCTGAACATGGGAGCTGCTCATGTGATTGAGTACCGCACGCAGCAGATCGATGATCGATTGGCCTTGATTGTTGCGCAGACTGGTCCGATTCACCTCTGGTTTGAAACGCTGCGGACACCGACTCTGGATCGATGCATTCCTCTGATGGCCATGCGCGGCCGGATGATCTTTATGGCAGGCAGGGACGCGAGACCCGTGTTTCCGCTGGGACCGTTCTATGTCAAAGACCTGCGTGCATTCGGATTCGCAATGTTCAATGCTTCGCCGGATGAACAGCGATCGTCTGCCGAGGAACTGAACCGACTTCTGGCCGCCGGGAGCTTTCGACCCGGCATCGGTGCAGAGTTTTCATTGAGCGATGCGGCGCTGTCACACCGCCTGCAGGAAGACAATACGCTGAACGGAGCCGGCACACTTTCGGGAAAGATCCTGCTTCGCCCGTGACAGCAGTTCCGTGGCGGTCGGTGGCAGCGCTGGCATGTCCGGATGGCGGCGGTAAGATTCCGGAGAGTGCTTCATTTCACTTTCGCAAAGTGAATGCAGAACCGGCTTCCGGCTCCCCTTCTGATCCGCCGTCGAAAGTGCGTATTGATGTCGTCCCGCCTGATTCAGGAGATTCTGGAACCGCTGCAGTCAATGCGACTGATTGACCCGCATACACACATCAATCCGTGTCGGGCTGCCTCACAAACACTGGCCGACATTCTGGGATATCATTACTACACCGAGCTGGCTCATTCAGCGGGCATGGCGAAGGCGCAGATCGAAGAACCAGGACTGGCACCAAAGGAGAAAGTCGGACGGCTCGTCCCGTGGCTGGCAGCCATCGAGAACACAGCGCAATACAGCTGGCTGCTGGAAATGTGTCAGCAGTTCTTCGACTTTCAGGACGATCGAATCACGGAAACCAATTGGGAGTCACTGTACGACCGGTCCCTGCAGAAAATGCAGTCGCCGGGGTGGGAACAGACCGTACTGGATCGCTCGGGGCTTGATCAGGTGTTTCTGACCAACGATTTCGATGATCCCCTGCAGGGCTTTAATACGAAGCAATATGTTCCCTGCCTCCGCACGGATGATCTCGTGTTCCATCTGGGGCAGGCCACGGTCCGGAAACGACTGCAGAAAGCGGCGGGAGTCATGCCTTCCGGTGCGCTGGAGTTGCAGGATGCGATTGGCAGGTTGTTTCGGCATTTCAAAACGAATGGTGTGCGCGCCTGTGCCATTTCACTGCCACCGGATTTTTCGCCATCAGCAGTTTCAACAGCATCTGCGGATCCGGTCGTCGGCAAAGTGTTTTCCGGTCGTGAACTCACGGCGGACGAAAACACAACGCTCGGTCGATTCGTGTTCTGGACACTGGCTGAGTACTGTGCGGCGTTCAGGCTGCCGTTTGATCTCATGATCGGCGTCAATCGGCGGGTCTATGAGGACGGCGTTTTCCAGGGGCAGGATCTGTATGATCATCGAGTATCTCTGATTCAGTACAAAGCACTGTTCAACGCCTTTCCCGGGGTCATTTTCCCGGTTTCCGTCCTCGCCGAAACCAGCAATCAGGAACTCGTCAGCTATTCGTGGATCTTCCCGAATGTCGTCACCAGCGGTCACTGGTGGTACTCCAACATCCCGGTGTACATCGAGCGCGACACTCGCAGCCGGCTGCAGGCCGTGCCGATGACCAAGCAGATCGGTTATTACAGCGACATGTACAAGCTGGAATTCGCATTGCCGAAGTTTTCCATGTACCGCAGAATTCTGGCGAAGGTTTTGGCGGAAGACTACGTGATGGGACGTCGTTGGCCAGTTGAAAAGGCCGTCGGGCTTGGACGGCAGGTGCTTCGTGGAAACGTGGAAGCAATCTTTGGCGGCTGCGGTTGAACTGCGGAACGATCGTTCTGCATACTGCGTACCAGGTTGAAACCGGGCGTTCGTCAGTGCGGCCCCGACGGTTGTGAGTTTCGGGATAAGAAATTGATGGCCCGCATCGTGTTATTGAAGGACGGTCAGTCGTTCCCCTACGAACTGAAGACTTTTCCTGCGCGGATGGGGCGACATCCGGATTGTGACGTTCAGGTCGATTCGAACATGGTGTCGCGATTTCACGCGCAGCTTGTGCAGGTCGACAACAAGATCCTGCTGGAAGACCTGAACAGCGGAAACGGGTCGTTTCTGAACGGCAAGCAGCTCGACAAACATCAGCCTCAGCCGCTTCGCAATAATGACCGGATCAAGCTGGGGCCGATCAAGTTCCGCTTTGAAGACGAAGAAGAGTCATCATCAGCCGCGGGGATGATCAGCGGCCTGGAAGTCAGCGACGGCGCGACATCGACGATCATGGGCAGTGCGGCCGCACGAGGCTTCGGCGTCTTTGAAGTTCGTCCGGAAGAAAAACTCCGAGGAATTCTGAAAATCAATCAGAGCCTTGCCGGGCAGATCGATCTCAACGTCATCGCTCCCAAGATTCTGGATACACTGTTTGAGATTTTTCCGCAGGCCGACCGTGGCACGATTCTGATGCGGGACGGTGTTCAGAAACGTTTCATTCCCACAGCGCAGAAGCGGCGCTCGGAAGGCGATGATGAATCGGTGAGGCTCAGTCGCACCATTCTGGAACGGGTGTTGAACGACAAGGCCGGTATTCTGTCCGCTGACGCCGCCAGCGATTCGCGATTCAGTGCCAGTGAGTCGATCTCCAGTCTGACAATTCATTCGATGATGTGTGTCCCGCTGCTGAATATTGAAGGTGAGCCCTTTGGCATCATCAATCTCGATACTCAGAATCCGATGAAGCGGTTCACGGAGGAAGATCTGGAGCTGCTTCTGGCCGTCGCCAATCAGGCGGCCCATTCCTACGAGAACGTTCGGCTGCTGCAGAGTCATGTCGACAAGCAGAAGCAGGACAAGGAAATGAAGATTGCCCACGGTGTTCAGAAAGCCCTGCTGCCGGAAACTCTGCCGGTTGTCGATGGCTACCGTTTCTTTGCCTCGTACGATGCCGCTCAGGCCGTCGGCGGTGACTACTTTGACTGCTTCATGATTGGCGAACGCAAGGTTTGTATCTCATTCGGTGACGTCGCGGGAAAAGGTGTTCCGGGTGCGCTCATCATGTCGCGAATGGCGAGTGTCGTGCAGAACACGATGAGTTTTACGGACGATGTCGCCATGGCGATTCAGCGGATCAATAAGCACATGTGCCACAACATGGTCGAAGGCCGGTTCGTGACATACATCCTGGGCGTCATCGATCTCGATACGAACCGGATTACACTTGCCAACGCCGGACATATGTCCCCGCTGGTCCGCAAACCCGGCGGCGAAGTCGAAGAAATCGATGACGCAGCGATCGGAATCCCGGTGGGTATCATGGAAGGCTATCCGTATGCCGTGATTCAGCGCGACATCGGGCCGGGCGAGATGTTCGTCCTGATCACGGACGGCGTCGATGAAGCCATGGACCCGGATGGCGCACTCTATACCAAGGAACGAGTCCGCGAATTCGTCCGCGATGGCTCTCCGGACCCCGAAGAGCTGGGCCGCGCTCTGCTGTCCGACGTTCGCCGCCACGCAAACGGACGGCCTCAGAACGATGACATCACGATCATGGCCTTCGGACGGTTTGGTTAGTCACGTGTGGGATTTAATGACGATATCCGCAATGTCTGCAATCCGGTTCCGCATCTTTGTTTCATCGGCGGCGCTGCTGGTGATGTGTTGCCCGAATGTGGCCGCGCTCTTCGCGCAGGGATCGCGTGTTCCGTGGACGACGTCGCGGATTGTCGGGTCGCCCGATCCGCCGCCGCCGCTTCAGACAGTAAGGCGGTTTCCGAATCTGAAGTTCGAACGTCCGCTGCTGATTCGGAATGACCCGGCATCAAAGCGATTATGGGTGGTCGAGCAGGGCGGAGCGGTCATGTCGTTTCCGGATGATTCCGGCGCAGCAGCTGATCTGTTTGTCGACCTGCAGAAAGTGTTCATGCAACTCACGCCTCATTCCGGGGCCAGCGGCGTGGATTCGGTTTACGGTCTGGCTTTTCATCCGCAGTATCCCGACGTTCCGGTCTGCTGGATTACTTACACCCTGCGTTCGAAAACACCCCAACAGCACCTTGAAGACGGAACCCGGCTATCGCGTTTCGATGTCAGATTTGATGAATCCGGAATCCCGCGCTGCGATGTTGCGAGCGAAAAGGTGGTGCTCACCTGGCTTGAAGGCGGACACAACGGAGCCTGCCTGGAATTCGGCCCGGACGGATTTCTTTACATCTCCGCGGGCGACGGCGAAGTACCGAATCCTCCCGATCCGCGCGATGCCGGGCAGGATGTCAGCAACCTGCTTTCGACAGTGATGCGGATCGACGCGAAGGCCACCGGTCATTCACCAGATTTCCACCGAGTCGCTGTTGATGGAGGGAGCGCGCCGCATCGAC
>JANNGQ010000521.1:0-3610 GCA_031403975.1 Planctomycetota bacterium | reverse complement strand
TCACGAAAACGCCGACAAGGTCAACTGAGTGGGGCAGGCTTTCAGCCTGCCGCTGCTCTGCTTCAGGATGGCAGGCTGGAAGCCTGCTCCACGATTCTGGTACAGCACAGCAGCGAATCGCGCGGGCGATCTGCTGAGCGGTTTTGACTGTTACACATCGCTTCGAACCGCTGAAAAAGTTCAGTCCGAGCGCATCGGCACCGGCTTCCACGGCGGCAACGGCATCCTCCGGTCGAGTAATTCCGCAGATTTTGACCCACATGGCAAAGAGTGTTTCAGAACGCCGGAAAGGCTGCAAGGGCTGGGGTATTCGGATCCTGTATGTGGTCCGGATCACTTCTTTGACAATGAGTGCTGGCGTGAGTTCGGGAAAAACGGCAAGATGATGGCGCTTCAGTCGAATCACGTCCGGTATTGCAGAAAACCGCGGGCGGCACATGATGAACAATGGCTGGATCACACATCGCGTGACTGCGTGTCGCATGTGATGCAGCTTTCGTTTGCGGATAAGAGAATGATTTATGACCAATTCCGTTCTTCCGATTGTGGATGAGAACCACGGCGAAACTCGTTGCTGTTGTGGCGCTGTTCCGTGGTTGACGCCTCTCCTGCTGATTGCTGCGGGGCTGTATGGCGGACTGCTGGCAGGTCGCCTGACCGCCGATGATGACAAGAAATCCGAGGCCGGAGCAGGCAACCAGGATTCTGTCAAAACGGACACAGAGGCTCCCGGAAAGGAGTACGTCCGCATCCGGAAGAATGACAAGAAGCTGGCCGTGGCACTTGAGACGTCAGTGATCTCATTTGCGAATTCGAAGCAGTTCCCGGACGCGACGGTCGATCTGGTGGGAGCCATTCATCTGGGCGAGCCTGAGTACTATAAGCAGCTCAACGAATTGTTCAGGAAATACGATGTGCTGCTGTTTGAGGCCGTGATGCCGGAAGACGCAGTGAAGGACGGTCTGCGTCCTGGCGGTGGTGAAGGATCTCACCGGAAACCGCTGTCGGATGAACAGGAATGGACCGATGCCAAGGTTGGCTTCACAGCGATTTCCGTGCTGCAGCTCGGCATGAAGGACGCGCTGGGAATGGAATTCCAGCTCAGCGGTGTCGACTACACGGCAGAGAATTTTGTGCATGCCGACATGACGGCGGAAGAATTTGAATCATCCATGTCGCGACGCGGTGAATCATTCTCCGGGATGTTACTGACAGAGATGGGCAAGTCCGTCGCCACTCAGCAGGATCAGAATCCGCTCGCGACGAATCTGGACATGATGCTGTCAGCATTGTCCTCGGATCGCTTCTATCGGATTCGCCGGATCGTGGCCGTGCAGCTGGCTAAGGCAGGCGGAGGAGATGCGTTCGCGGGGTTCGACGGGAGTTCAACAATTATCACCGAGCGCAACAAAAAGTGTCTCGATGTTATGAACCGGCAGCTCAAGGAAGGGCAGAAGAAAGTCGGCATCTTTTACGGGGCCGGCCATTTCGCCGACATGGAAAAGCGCATGGTCGACGAACACGGATTTGAACGGACGACTGAAGCATGGCTCGTGGCGTGGCATCTGCGCGATCCGAAGAAGGAGAAAAAGGAATAGGCATCGGTATCGGAACGGGCGCATCAGCCGTTAAACCATCGGGGCAGGCCCGGTGGCGGTTGATATCAGCACCCGAGCCTGTTCTGTACCTGATCGCTGGTCCCTGGACTTATCAGTTGTCTGCCGTATGAACAGCCTGCCGTTCGCCGCGATCACGATTTCCACGATCGATTGTCTGATCGTTCTGTTCTACCTCGCCGCAGTGACGCTGCTGGGAGTATGGATCGGGCGGGATAATAAGAACGTCAGCGACTATCTGCTGGGAGATCGCAACGTTCCCTGGTGGGCCGTACTCGGATCGATCGTGGCCACGGAAACCAGCACCGTCACGTTCCTGAGCGTGCCGGGGATTGCGTACGCTCAGGGCGGTAACTTTGGATTTCTGCAGCTGTCCTTTGGCTACGTTATCGGTCGGATTCTGGTTTCCGTCTGGCTGCTGCCGCTGTACTTCAAGGGCCGACTGTTCACGGCGTACGAAGTTCTGCACAAACGGTTCGGCGGACTGACTCAGAAAACAGCCTCGCTGATCTTTCTGGTGACGCGCAACCTCGGCGACGGGCTGCGCTTATTCCTGACGGCAATTGTTGTCGAAAAGGTGACAGGGCTTGGGATTTCTGCAAGTATCATCATCGTCGGTGCCAGCACGGTGGCCTATACGTTTGTCGGTGGCATGAAGGCAGTGATCTGGAGCGATTGCCTGCAGTTCGTGATCTACGTCGGCGGAGGCATTGCGGCGCTGTTTCTGATCGTGAGCATGCTTTCCGGCGGTTGGTCGCAACTGAGCGACTTCGCCGCGGCAGAAGGCAAATTCAAAGTCCTGAACACCGCGCTGGATTTCACCGAGAAATACACAATCTGGGCCGGCATTATCGGCGGCGCTCTGCTGACTCTGGGGACACACGGAACAGACCAGATGATGGTTCAGCGTTATCTGTGTACTGCCAGTCAGCGGGATGCGGCAAAGGCTCTGATCTGCAGCGGATTCGTGGTGCTCGCTCAATTTGTGCTGTTTCTCAGCGTTGGTGTCGCGCTGGCCGCCTACTCCAGCGAATTCCCCGAGCCGGTTGAACCGGCGAAAGACCAGGTGTTCATTTCCTTCATCGTCAACCATATGCCGGTCGGCATGGTGGGATTCATGATTGCAGCGATCTTTTCTGCGGCGATGTCGACGCTGAGCAGCTCGCTGAACTCGTCTGCCGGTGCGGTCGTCAGCGATTTCCTCCGCAGCGAAGGATCACCCGAGCACCAGCTGAAACTGACTCGTCTGATGACGCTGTTCTTCGGAATGCTGCAGATCACGATAGCCATCGTGTTTGCGCTTATGAAAGTCGAAGAGAGCATCGTCAACGAAGTGCTGGCGGTCGCAGGATTCTCCAGCGGGATACTGGTCGGAGTCTTTACGCTCGGCGTGGCGACACGGCATGTCGGCGAAAAAAGTGCTCTGTGCGGAATGCTGGCGGGAACTGCTGTGCTGTGTGCAGTGAAGTTCCTCACTCCGATTGCGTGGCCGTGGTACACGCTGATCGGGGCGAGCACGACAATTGTTGTGGGACTGGCGGCAGCACGGTTTGAAACGCCGCAGGGCAAATGAGGAGCACGCAGGAAGATGTGACTGTGTGCCACCGGGCTCGTCCCGGTGGTTTAGCGGCTTGTGGGCCAGTTGAAGTCACGAGTGCTTTACGACGGAGTAGTGCAAAAAGCCTTTGAACCACCGGGGTGAACCCGGTGGCGTGGACTTAGTCACCGGAATTGCGCTAGCCACCGGTGTCTGTTCGTGACAAAGGCGCGAAAAACCGGCGGCTAGCGCCGTACCGCTGGCTGTCAAAGCGCGAACAACGACTACGCGACAGCAGTTTTCTGGCCGATCCCTATTCCCGAACCGGCATGGAAGCCGTCACCAGATCCAGGTGTTGCTGCAGCCGCGGTTTCTCGGCGGGCGGGGCTGACTCCATGGCTGTCCCGAGCCATTTCTTTGCGTCTTCGAACTGCCCGTTCTCAGCATGAGCCGCGGC
>JANNGQ010000520.1:0-2439 GCA_031403975.1 Planctomycetota bacterium | reverse complement strand
CCCGACGACGCGGTCTTTTGAATTCACGTGCCTGATACGTCTAGAATCCGTCAGCAGGTGATCAGTCCCGGTCCCACAGCGCGGATCGACTGTTCACTGACGGTCTTCTCTCCAAAAAGGTCATTCGTTCTATGGCATCTCCGATTCGTGTCGCTGTGACAGGCGCTGCCGGGCAGATTGGGTATTCGCTGATTTATCGCCTCGCGTCCGGCGAAGTGTTCGGACCGAATCAGCCGGTGATTCTGCATCTGGTCGAAGTGCCGCCGGTTCTGAAAGCCCTCGACGGCGTTCACATGGAACTCGACGACTGTGCGTTTCCCACTCTGGCCGGCGTTGTCAAGGCCGACAGCGACCATCTGGAAGACGGTTTTCGCGATTGCAACTGGGTGCTTTGCGTCGGCAGCATTCCGCGTAAGCAGGGCATGGAACGGAGCGATCTGATCCGCATCAACGGTCCGATCTTCACCAGCACTGGCCGAGCCATCGCTGCGGCAGCATCCCCGGATGTCCGGATCCTCGTGGTCGGTAACCCCTGCAATACGAACTGCCTGATTGCGATGACGCACGCCAAGGGAGTTCCGTCTGATCGCTGGTACGCGATGACTATGCTGGATCAGAACAGGGCCGTGTCGCAACTTGCTCTGAAAGCGGGTGCACCGGTCTCCGCAGTGACGAGTGTCGGCATCTGGGGCAATCACTCAGCGACGCAGTATCCCGACTTCTACCATGCCCGCATTCACGGCAAGCCGGCGACGAGTATCATCACCGATGAAGCATGGCTGAAGGGCGACTTCATCTCAACCGTTCAGAAGAGAGGTGCGGCCGTGATCGCCGCCCGCGGAGCTTCCAGTGCTGCCTCTGCCGCCAACGCCGTGCTGGATACGGTGAAAGGCGTTATCCGCCCGACGCCCGCCGGTTCCTGTTTCAGCGCGGCGGTCTGCAGTGACGGCAGCTACGGTGTCGACGCGGGTCTGATCAGCGGTTTCCCGCTGATCAGCGACGGCCGCAAGGTGTCGATCGTTCCGGGCCAGTCTCACAATGAATTTGCCCAGTCAAAGATCGACATCACGGTCAGCGAACTCCGTGATGAGCGTGAATGCGTGAAGGATCTGCTGACATGAGACGCCCGCGGTGATTGCAGCCAATGATCAAACAACTGCCGTCGCCTGCGACTCAGGGTTGAACAACTTTCTTGTGAGTGAACACCTGGATGAACGATGAAAAAAGATGACATGCGGCAATGGATGGCCGATTATCTGCTGACCCAATGCCGCCTGACGATGGGCGCCACCATTGCGATGGCGGCCATCGGAGTGTTTGCCACACTGATGGAATTCGGAGCGGTTCTCCTGATCATTCACCTGGGCTTCATCGGTACCTGGGCTCTTGATGCAATGGCAGCAATCGGCATTCTGGCTGCCGTCCAATTCCTGACCTGGCTGAAGTTGCCGAAACAGCTGCCGGATTTCGAGTATGAAGTTGAACTGGAAAACACAAACGCCGTGATCCGGATTCCTCCCGCCATGCCGGTCGTCTGGACATACGGATTCGGCAGCATGGACACGGACCAGTCCAGAATCGAACTGCTGCTGGGAATCCTGACATTGCCTCAGCGCATGTGTTGTGCGGCGTGGTATGCGTGGAAGCGGTTTGAGGAACTGAAGACAGTCGATGCTGAATCGTGCGCGGGCATCATCCGGCTGCTGCACAAAAAATCCGAACGAATGGACGTGCAGGAGTTGGCGACCGAACTGGATCTCAGCAACCCGGTCCGGACGATCCGTGAAGTCTCACTCATCGACGGCATTGTACTGCTGACTCGCGGAACACTTGGAATGAGTGTCGCCAACCGGCTGGTGGACGATCTGGCCGCATGGCAAAAACGGCATGCATCCGCAGCGGAGTGATGCGGTTTGCGGTGAAGGAATCTGAAGGCATCAGTACCGGCGACTCCCCTTATCTCCCGGCGCGCCGGGACCGGCCACCTTCTCCCCATGGGGACGGTCGTTTTAATCGTGAGGCAGGCTTTTAGCCTGCCTTGTGAATTCAAAAACGCTGGTGATTCTTCAAGTCCAGGCAGGCTAAAAGCCTGCCCCACAAAGTAATCTCCGCTAAAACGACAGTCCCCTTGACAGGGGGGAGTAGAGATTCTGCGGTGCCCTGAGTCACAGAGATTCCGTTCCTGAATCTTCTGCTTTTCCCGGAGTCAGACCGAACCAGTCGGCGACGTCGAACGGGACTTCCAGGCGTTCGGGCTTTTTTTGGATCGCCTTATTGATCTTGGCCGCAAGGTCTTTGTTCTCACGAGCAACACGGAGTCTGATGAGTTTTTCCAGCCCGTTGCTGAATGCACGCACGGTGCCGCCTTTTGCATGACTGATGCGGCGGAGGTCGAAGCTGTCGAGGTTTGCTGCAGCATGAGTGACTTCGGGCACGAAC
>JANNGQ010000519.1:0-1619 GCA_031403975.1 Planctomycetota bacterium | reverse complement strand
GATGTCAGTCAGCGGCACAGTTCAGGCTCACGATTTGGCGGGTCCAGGTGACAAAACGACTTGCGGGATTCATCGCTTTCGCGGGAATTCAGACTCGCGGGGGCAAGAATCATCACATGCAGCCCGAATCCATACGCAATTGTGCCTGCCGATGTGGGCTCCGACAACGAATGTTTCGTGTTCCGCACGATAAACCGCCAGATGAGTTCCGGTTGGAGAATCGGCGGTGAATGATTCCCCGCGGCTGCGTCCGGCGAATGACCGGCACGAGGGCTGCCTTCGCGGTCCGGTCCAAATGATTGACGGAGATTCCGGAAGTAAAGCCTGTCCGGCCGGAATTTCCTTCAACTGTACGACTGGCGGAATCTGCCGGTGCGGGTCGAGACTCCGGCTCATTTTCTTCTCTGTGAGATTGGTTGCCCGTCCTATCTGGAAAATGCCGAAAAGGATGTCATAACTCCGCTGAACGAAACACCGGGATGTATTTCCTGGGTCGTCTACAACCAGATCGAAGCTTACTTTTGAGCCTGTCAGCCGCTGCAAATCCGGAATGGCGGGGCTCGATATTCGTAAACCGCAGCCAGCATATCTGGCGGGAAAGGGTGTCTCATGACTCATGTCGTTGCCGAGCCGTGTTTCAACTGCAAGTACACGGACTGCGTCGTCGTTTGTCCGGTCGAGTGCTTTTACGAAGGCGAAGCCATTCTGTTCATCCATCCGGAAGAGTGCATCGACTGTGAGGCCTGTGTCCCGGAATGCCCGGTGGCCGCGATCTTCCATGAAGACAACCTGCCGGCCGAATGGGCTGACTACAAGCAACTGAACGCCGACATGGCCTCTCAGTGCCCTGTGATCACCGAACAGAAAACGTCCATGGCCGACACGCACGGCATCTGCACGGCACCGAAGCGATAGTGCTTTCGGTTGGTTGCTCAGGATTCAGACAGCTCCGTTGCCGTTCGGCAGCGGAGTTTTTTCTTGCGCCGTTCCAACCGGGACAGCGGGATTCGTCCGGCGGCGACAGGGTGCTGAAAAACCGGCTGCTGTCGGAGTGACGCACTTGGCGCTGTCGACTGTTTTGTTTTGGAGCACATCATTCTGCCCTTCATCATTCTGATTCCGACGAGTTATTGCAGAATGATGGTGGCAGAATGATGAGAAGGGCAATCAACGGCTGGTGATGCATCAACCAGGAGTTGCGGCATCAGCCCGCATTCCGCAGCGCTTCAATTCGTGTGGCTCTGCTGGGGGGGGCTGTCGAGACTGAACGAGCGAGCGTCGCCCAGCTGGTCGAGGATGAAAGTCTCCGTCTGCTTTACAGCGGCGGTCAGATGTTTATCGCGGACTCCGAATGTACTCCAGGCGATGGACTTTGAAGCTGGGTCGTATTCCCAAAGTCCTATCAGACGGCCTCGGTCAAATATGGCATGACTTGGCAGATCCGAAAGACCGCCGAGTCGTGTGGAAGTCTTTTCGTCGATGACTTCTCGTTCCAGATCGGCCGCCGCCGATTCGCCGACAAGCGATCCGTCCAGTCCCTGTCGGTGCCACCACCAGGCCCGAAGCTTCGAGAAATCCACCGACCAGTGTCCCGTCGCGACACATTTCCCGGAAAAAAC
>JANNGQ010000518.1:0-2448 GCA_031403975.1 Planctomycetota bacterium | reverse complement strand
GCCGAATGAAACCGCTGGTCTTCTGACATGAGAGAGGACTGCAGAAACTGCCCCGGCGCCAGCACATCAGCGGCGCCCCCCTGAAACTCTCCTTCAGGATTCATGCTGAGCCCCATGCGATCCGGACTGGGTCCCGCAATGAACGGATCCGACGGGTCGACAAGTCCAGTCGCCAACAACGTTCCCGTCAGGCCGTCTTCATCAAACGTTGCGATGGCCCGGAGCGGCGAATCCAGTCTCCGGACTCCGCAGGTCGGAACTGTCCTCAACCCTGTCGGCTGCCGCAGATTCTTCCAGGAGCTTTCCCGAGGACCGTTCCAGATCAGCCTCCTGTAATCAAGGTTGGTCGCTTCCATACGATCGTCAAACACAGCGCCAGTCCCGGAAGTGACCTGAAGTTCTGTCGGTCCCGGCACAAAGACCGTGGCAAATCCTTCTAAAACCACTTCCGATGCGCCGGGGGCCGATTGAATGACAAGCGTTTCAATGACTGTGGCCGGTGCGACAGACCGAATGTGGATTCCGAACGCAACTGAAGGGATCGCCGCCAGTATTGCCAGCGTCGGCAGGACCCAGACCAGCCGCTCTCCCACCGCGCGCCGATGCAGCACAATACCGACAATGATCAGCAGTACCGGAAAAATCACGAGCAGCAGGATTGCCGCATTTCTGGAAGGGATTTCGTAGCCAACCATGGCCGCCGCCTGCTGTGATGCCGCTCCTTCGCTCATCAGCGGAGGAAAACGAGGACCAAAAAGTGACTCCAGCATGCGTCGTGACGACGGGATCATTGCATTGGGAGGAACCCCGTTGATCTGTTCAGTCTTCTTTTCGATGAACACATCCGGCGAAATTGCGGTCACAACCGCAACTCCGTTTCCAATCGGTACCCGCACGGCAACCGGCCAGTTGTCAACGCTCCAGATTATTTCACCACCACCGGGCACAACCCGCAGGTAGCGAATTGGTTCATCAAATTCACGATTGAAAACTCTGATCGGGTATTGGTTTTCCTGGTAATCCGGATTCAGATCGAGCTGCACGCTGTTGGCCGAAGTTTCGCCGACGAGCGTCAGCGGCAAACTTTCTCCCAGCAGTAACTCTGCAACTTCAAGACCTGTTCTGTCCAGCTGAATCAGCAGTCGGCCGCCACGCTGAACCCACATCCGAATCGCCTCGCAGGCCTGAGGAGAGTCCACCAGATGCGCATCGCTGACGGCCAGCTGATCCAGCGGATCAAGGCACTCCCTTCGTTCAGAAATATCATGAGCGCTGAACGAAACAACGTTCTGGTCACCGAACTTGCTGTACCGCATGGTCTGCAACAAATCATGAACTCGATTGTTCTGGCTCGGGCCATCTCCCGATTCAGCGATCCACCCGCACAATCCAGCCGGGCCGTGCCTCGTGATTCCGGAAAACGCCGGGATCTGTTTGTCCTTCTGCACGTGCCGGATAACACCGTCTTCCTCGCCGTCCGGGAAGTGCAGATACTGGAAGTCAACGGTTCCGCTGAATTCAGGATTGGCCATCCGTACGGGCCAATTTGTCTGGAATGCCATGTTTCCCCGGAATTTCAATCTGCCGTGCATACTGAAGTCCTCCCGATCCCGCAGGAGTCACCACAACCAGGCTCGACGACGCTGTATCACGTCGGTTGGTAATCCACGCACGGACAACTCCCCAGCGATTGGTGATGTATCGCCCGATTCCGCCGATTCCGACATTGGCCGTAATGTCCTGAGACGTCGCAGCGGCAGGCTCCTGGGCCTGAGTGCCCGGCGTCGCAAAGCTGACGACCAGAGTCATCAGAAGAATTCCAATCAACTCTCGGATATTGCAGCGTCTGAAGCTGCTGTCGTCGTGGTGGTAATCGCCGGGCATGTTTGGTCGTAATGATCTTCAGAGGAGAAAGCAGGGAGAATCAGGCGCGGTTCGTGAATTCAGTCGCGAATCGCTCCCGTCGCCAGTCGCTGGAAGTCGGCTCGGATGTCGGAGCCGTCTCCGCCCGAAAAATTCTGCCGGGCAATCAGCAATACAAAGATCATTTCGTGCTTCGGATCGATCCAGCCCTGCGTTCCGAAGGCGCCGCCGTGGCCAAACGATCCCGATGACAACATGTCGGTGGCTCCCTGCGGTTCGCGAATCAGACAAAAGCCCAGTCCCCAGCCGTTGCCAGCCGTGAATCCGGTCTCGAGGTCCCCGGACTGCAGTGACGTCATCTGTTTTGCCGCGTCGGCCGACAGAACTCTGCTGCCGTTCAGATCGCCCCCATTCAGCATCATCTGATAGAATCTGACCAGATCACCGGCTGTGGAGTACAGCCCTCCTGAAGGATTCGGCGAAGTCTCAGAAGTCACTTCGTACAGCCAGTGGTTCCCGCGTTCGATGTCCTTCCTGTCTGCCGTCGGTTGATACAGCAACGCCAGTTGAGCAAGCTGTGCATCC
>JANNGQ010000517.1:0-3377 GCA_031403975.1 Planctomycetota bacterium | reverse complement strand
CCATCGGCTGCGAGTTGAGGATCGCCGCGGCGAACTCGGGCGCGTAGTAGTGCTTGAGATACGCCGAGGCGCGCTGCTGCAGCGCGGCGAAACGAAAGGGGTGTTCCAGCTGGAATCCGGCGGGATGCGGGATCTGCTGACGAAAATGAAGCCCGACTGCTTTGCGGACATCATTGCCACGTCCGCGCTGTATCGTCCAGGTCCGCTCGAAGGCGGAATGGTGATGGAGTACGTCGACGTCAAGCACGGTCGCAAGCCGCCTCGCAAAGTGCATCCGGTTGTGGATGAAGTTCTGGCGGAGACCTACGGCGTGATGGTCTACCAGGAACAGGTCATGCGGATTCTGAACCGCGTCGGGAACATCGAACTTTCCAAGTCCTACAAATGCATCAAAGCCATCAGCAAGAAGAGCGAAAAGACGATTACCGGCTTCTATGCAGAGTACATCGCCGGTGCCGTATCGAACGGGATCTCCGAAAAACTGGCTCAGGAGCTGTGGAATCTGATCGTCGCATTTGCGGGTTACGGCTTCAACAAGTCTCACTCAACGGCCTACGGATTGATTGCCTACGAAACGGCGTATCTGAAGGCTCATTACCCGGTCGAGTTCATGGCGGCACTGCTCAGCTGTGAGATGGAAAGTACCGAACGGATCAGTGAGCATGTGGATGACGCGCGGCGGATGAGAATTGTAGTGCTGCCCCCCGACATCAACCGGTCGGAAGTCGATTTCGGGATCGCCGATGGCTGCATCACCTTCGGACTCGCGGCTCTGAAAGGCGTCGGGCTGAATGCCGTTCAGGCCATCCTGCAGAATCGACGGGAGCATGGTCCGTTCAAAGACATTTTCAATCTGACGGAACGAGTTGATCCGAAGTCACTCACGAAAGGAATGCTGGAGACGCTGATCAAAGCCGGAGTGTTCGACTGCCTGCCCGGCACACGCGCACAGCAGACCGCCGTGGTTGAACGGGCCGTTCAGTCCGCCCTGTCACGCCAGAAAGACAAGGCCCGCGGACAGAAGTGCCTGTTCGGAGGCGACGATGAAGAAACGGACTCCAAGGGCAATGCCCTGGCCATCAGTCTGCCGGATGTTCCGGACTGGACTCATTCGCAGAAACTGGCTTGGGAAAAAGACACGATCGGATTCTATCTGACGTCGCACCCGCTGACTCAGCATGCGCGCCGGATCGAACGTTATGCTGTGAATCGCAATGCAGACATCGCTGAAATGGAAGACGGGACTCAGGTCATCGTGGGCGGAATGATTTCATCGATCAAACTGGCGACAGCCAAAAAGAGCAGCCGCAACGGCCACACCCGGTATGCAAACTTCGACCTCGAAGATTCGTCCGGCATCATCCGCTGCATTGCCTGGCCTGAGGACTATGCCCGCTATGAAGAACTGTTCAGGCCCGAGAACATTATCATCGTGGCGGGCAAAGTCGACCGCCGCAGCCGCGAACCGAATCTGGTTGTAAACCGGATCTATACGCTCGACCAGGCCGACCGGGAATTCACAGCTCAGGTTGCTATCAAGTTTGAACGCGGTCTGCATTCGGCAGACGACCTCCAGCGAGTCCGCAGCGTGATCGCGAGGTTTCCCGGCTCGACGGACGTCATTCTGATCGTGGATTCTTTTTCGGAACCCGACACAAACGGCACACAGAACGGGAGCCGTCATTCCAACGGCAGTGAATCGCCACGAACGGCAGATCCTTCGCGACTTCGATACATCCTGACGACCGGCAATGACTGCAAAGTCAACATCAGTCCTGATTTCCTGCACGCACTCGGCGAGGTCATCGGTGAAGGCAACTTCGATCTGAAGACCGCCAAAGCCAGGCGGCCCGCAGGGCAGAGCGCGGGACGCTGAGCCTACTGGTCGCGATTCCTCGTGGGGCAGGCTTCCAGCCTGCCTGGACTTGAAAACTGCATGTGTTTTTGAATCGACGAGGCCGTCTGAAAGCCTGCCCCACGATTCATCAGACAATCACAATCAACGGACCAAACCAGTCGCTGATCTTGTCCGCTTCTCCGATGGCGCGAACCCAGGCGCGGTATGTTCCGGGCGGAAGTGGTGCGGGCATTCGCAACGACGTCTCCTGGATATCGTCGTCCCGAAGTACTATGGCGCCGCTGTTGGTCGTGATCCACAGATCGTACCGGACCGTTTCTCCGATCGCGCTCCATCGCAGCGTCACATCGCTTCTTGAAGCGCCGTGGACAGCGTCGAAGGATGTGAAGACGCCGCCCACGACAAAGTCGTTCGGTACGCTCCATGCGCTGCGCAGTCCGGCCACACCATGTGCCTGGACCCACCAACGATAGCGGCCATCCGGAATTGAAGGAGCCGTCAGGTTTTCGTCCGCTGTCAGTGTATTGACCAGCACATACTGGTAGTCAGCAAGTCGCTGCAGCGAAACAATGTAGTTCAGAGCTCCAGGCACGGGATTCCAGCGCAGAGTCGGTGTGGAGGAAAATGACGGTGTAATGGGGACCAGTTCAGGAGCCTGAGGAACCACATTGAAGGCAATCGGAGGCGACCAATGCCCTTCCGTCCCGTCTGCGGAGACGGCTCGCAAAAGTACCTGATACTTGCCCTGCGGCAGAGGTGCAGCCGGAATATGGAAATCCTGTGTGTTGTTGGAAATCTGGCGGTAACCAGTCACACCGTTGAGCTTGTCATCAATTCGGATGTCGTAAGAGACCGCACCGGGCATGACCCATTGCCATGAGATCTTCGGCCGGTCCAGACTCGGTCCCGGATTGACCGAGATTGAACCATAGAACACCGTGCCGCGGGAAATAAACTCCAGTGGAGCAGACCATGCTCCCAGGCTGCCATCCTGTGAAACTCCTCGCACCCAGATACGGTATTTTCCCTGCACGACTGAAATCTGGATCGTTGAAACGCTTCCGGGCGGGCCGCCGCCAAGCCCCTGCAGTACGAAATGTCCTGGCGCCGGATCATCAACCCAGACGTCGTAATTGACAGCTCCGGGTACATTGTCCCAACTGAAGGAAGTCAGAGTTCCGGGCGGCAGGGGAGATGCCTTCGGTCTGAAGCTGGCGGCCAGACCAGTGGAAAACTCCCTCGCAGCGGACCACTGACTGAGAGATCCATCGGCAGCAATTCCGCGAACCCACGCCCGATAACTTCCGGTCGGCAGGTCTCGATCGAGCTTGAAGAATGCGTTGGCGGAAGTTGTTGTGGCTCGGAACGGAGGATTCGATGGTGATCGGATGGGAACCCGCGAGGATGCCGTTGATGTTCAGTCCGCGCTGAGTTCCGGTCGTGAGAATGTCATCGGTGATGATGGTGGTGAAATCCGGGCCGCTTTGCCATACGTCCAGGTCGTCGGAGACTTCGATGA
>JANNGQ010000516.1:0-2792 GCA_031403975.1 Planctomycetota bacterium | reverse complement strand
CAGCGGCCGGCTGAAGATGCCGGTGCTGTTGCGAGGCTGTATCGGCATCGGACACTCCGCGGCGACGCATCACTCGGGCAGCTACAACGCTTTGTACGGTCAGGTGCCCGGTCTGCGAGTCGTCATGCCGTCGAATGCGTACGACGCCAAAGGCCTGATGCTGCGAGCTTTGCGGTGCGACGATCCCGTGATGTTTCTGGAGCACCGCGAAATCCTGACCACGAAATGTCATGTGCCGGAGCATGACTACGAAATTGAATTCGGCAAGGCTGTTGTCGTTCGGGCAGGCTCCGACGTGACGGTCGTGGCCTTGGCTCGCATGGTACAGATGACGCTCAGCGTGTGCGACGCACTTCAGGTGGCCGGCATTTCCGTCGAGCTGATCGATCCGAGAACCGTTTCACCTCTGGATACAGCAACGATCCTCCAATCCGTCGCAAACACCGGCCGCCTGCTGATCGTGGAAGACACACCCGCCGCCTTCGGATTCGGAGCGGAAGTCGCCGCTCAGATCGCTGACCTGGGCTTCAACGATCTCGATGCCCCGATCAAACGACTGAACAGCGCCTTTGCCCCCACACCGTACAGCCCGTCGCTGGAGGCAGCAGTGATCCCGTCAGCAGAGGATGTGAAGCGGGCGATCAGAGAGTTGATGGAAGAGTAGGCAGTATGCAGTAAGGCTTGATGACATGGCGTTTGAAATCACGATTCCGCGGCTTGGATGGTCGATGGAGGAAGGTACGTTTGTGGGATGGCAGAAGCAGGACGGCGATATCATCCGCCGCGGCGACATTCTGTTTGAGCTGGAGGGTGAAAAGGCTCTTCAGGAAATCGAAGCCCTCGACGAAGGCATCCTCAGAATTCCCCCGAATGGTCCGGCCTCCGGAAGCGTTCTGAAAGTCGGCGCCGTTGTCGCGGTACTTGTCGCTGCAGGTGAAGTATCCCCCTGGGAATCCGACACTCGACAGGTGCATGACGGCGTTAGTTCCAACTGTTCTCCAGCCGCTCCGCAGGCTGGAATTCCCCCCGAATCGAGCGGCTCGTCGCCTGCATCACCATCCATCCGTCGACTTGCCCGGGAACTTGGCGTGTCGCCTGTTCAAGTCATTGGCACTGGTACAACAGGCCGCATCACGGAAGAGGATGTTCGTTCCGCGGCGCTCAGGACGGCAGCCAGCGAAGGGCCGGCGGACAGAAGTGAAACGGCGACCGACTCCATTGCAACACCACGAGCCAGGGCCGCTGCGAAACGACTTGGTGTCGACTGGTCGACCCTGACCGGCACCGGACGCAACGGACGTGTTCGGGAAAAAGACGTCCTGAACGCCGCTCAGGCCGCTTCGTCACAAGATGAAGCTCGGCCCGCATCACGAGTCACGCTCTCCGGTCGCCGCAAGGTGATCGCCGATCGGTTATCCGAGAGTGTTCGTCGAACGGTCCCTGTGACGATCACATCTCGGGCGGTCGCAACAAATCTGGTCGGCCTGCGAGAGCAATTCAAGGCGGCCGGCGTTTCACCGGTTCCGGCATTTCACGACATCATTGCCAAACTCGTGGCAAATTGTCTGAGGCAGCATCCTCGTCTCGCCGGCTGTCGCGACGGCGACGACATCGTGCTGCCCGGCGACAGAGAACTTCACATCGGCCTGGCCGTCGATTCACCGGACGGACTGATCGTGCCAGTCCTGCGAGACGTCCTGCACCAGCCACTGGCAACGCTGGCCGCGGAAACGGTGCGGCTCATCAAGCGTGCTCGCGAGGGGCGGCTGTTGTCAGGTGAGATACATGGAGCCGTATTCACAATTACGAGTCTCGGCACTTTCGGTATCGACGCCTTCACGCCTGTGATCAACTACCCCGAAACCGCCATCCTCGGCCTTGGTGTGATCCGCAAAGAACCGATCGTCTCTGAAAACGACAGCATCAGCATCGCACTGACAATGACTCTGAGCCTCACTTTCGACCACCGCTCGATCGACGGAGCTCCTGCCGCCAGATTCCTGCAGTCGCTCGTCAAGTCCATTGAAAACCCGGCGGCCTGCCTGCTTGCCGCAGAATGACAGTCAGGTGCAGCCTTGAACGAGATTTCGCACGATTCACCCCTCGCAATCTGCAATCCGAGTTATCGGCTTTGGCAACTGGTGCGTTATGCGCTGCAGCTGGGAACGATCGGGTTTGGTGGGCCGGTGGCTCTGGTCGGATACATGCATCGGGATCTTGTCGAGCGGCGAAAGTGGATTTCCGAAGCTGAGTATAAGGAAGGATTGACCTTGGCGCAGCTCATGCCGGGCCCGCTGGCTGCACAGCTGGCGATTTATCTGGGGTATGTCCACTATAGCATTCCTGGAGCAACCCTTGTCGGCGTGGCGTTTGTCCTGCCGTCGTTTCTGATCGTGCTGATGCTGGGCTGGGCGTATGTCGCCTTCGGAGGTATCAGTTGGATGCAGGCCGTGTTCTACGGGGTGGGTGCCAGCGTGATCGGCATCATCACGATCAGTGCGTACAAGTTGACGCAGAAGACGATCGGCACGAACGGGTTGCTGTGGGCGATCTATCTGGCGAGTGCCGCCACGACCATCATCACCGAGTCGGAGAGCATTCTGTTCTTTTTGGGAGCCGGCCTGATCGTCTGGGCCGTCCGCACGCCGCCCTGGCGCAAAGCTCCGGCCAACGTGGCCGCAAGCTTTCTCCCACCGCTGGCGCTGTTGCCGGCCGCGACAGCCCCCTTGGGCGAACTGTTGACTCAGATCGCGATCTTCTTCACGAAAGCGGGAGCCTTCGTCTTCGGAAGT
>JANNGQ010000515.1:0-4075 GCA_031403975.1 Planctomycetota bacterium | reverse complement strand
GGGCTCTTGCTGGCAGGGCTGACATCGTTGTGACAGCCGAGACAGCTCTTCTCCATGTGGCGGGCGGCGTAGTAATGCAGTTCGCGCTTGTCACCGGTTTCGACGAACCGCGTGTATTCCTGCTGTGGGTCGTCGGTGGGTCTGGCATGCGTTTCCAGCCATTCGAGTGCCGTGCGCTCCACGTCGTCCCGTGGGCCCCCCTGTTCGCGACCGGGCCAGGGATGTCGGCCATAGACACGGACCTGCATCCCGGGGTTGCGGCGACTGATCCGTTCCGCCAGGTCGATCGAGAACGTAGCCGGCAACGGCAGCGAAGGATGGACCTTGCGGTAGTTTTCCGTGATGGCCACACCGGATGTCTTGAAATCAATGTCTTCGATCTCCTCGCTGTAAAACCTCCACACCTCGTCCAGCATTTTGTTCTCCTGGCGCGCGCTCTCAAGAGCCGTCTGGCGGACGAAGAATTCGGAGAGACTGGACAAATACCACAGGCCGGCAAGTGATCCGAAAATCACTGCAAACAGCACGCTGACTGCCAGCGGGTAGCGCTGGCACCAGCGGAATGTCCGCTCGATGTAACCCATCGGTCGCGCCAGCGGATGCCGGCCTTCCTGGAACCGCCGCAGATCGGCCTCCATCTCGCGGCCGTTGTGATACCGTCGGGCCGGCGATTTACTGATGGCCTTCAGGCAGATGAGTTCGAGGTCGCGAGGAATGTCCGGGCGGATGCGGCGAGGCGCTCGAGGATCATCCTCCAGCACTTGCCTCAGCAGCGAACGGCGATCCCCGCGAAACGGACGTTCGCCGGTGAGCATTTCATAGAGCACAACGCCCAGGCTGTAGAGGTCGCTGCGGGCGTCGACTTGATGAGATTCGCCGGCCGCCTGTTCGGGTGACATGTAAGCCGGCGTACCGAGCACGCGGCCATCGGAGGTCATCGTCTGGTCGCCGGTCTCGCGCTTCGCCAGGCCGAAGTCCATCAAGTGGGCTCGCCCCTTCTGATCCAGAATGATATTGCTGGGTTTGATGTCGCGATGGATGACGCCGTGCTCGTGAGCGTAGTAGAGTGCGGCGGCCAATTCGCCTGCGATGGCGGCTGCTTCGCGCACTTCGAGCGGGCCGTTCTGAACGCGAGACTCCAGCGTCGGACCGTCAATGAACTCGCAGACGAGGAACCAGACGCCGTCCTCCGTCTGGCCCGTTTCGTGAAGGGAAACAATTGCCGGATGTTTAAGCTGTGCAGCACTGCGGGCTTCGCGAAGGAATCGCTCCACGTCCTCCGCCGAAGCAAAGTTGCCTGCCCGCTGCACCTTCAGGGCCACGGTGCGTTCCAGACGCGGATCCCAGGCCTGAAAGACATATCCGAACGAGCCGACACCGAGCTCCGACCGGAGCTCAAAGCGGTCAAGGCAGACGGGGCCTTCAAGGAGGCGACGAGCCAGACCGCGACCGGCATCGGCAGCAATTCGGGCTGCCCCGGAATGAGCGTTACCGGTCAGGACGGCGCGAGCCCAGGATTGTTCGTCCTCGGCGACAGCGTTGATTTCGGCAGTCGTGGCAGAGAGCTGCTGCAGCCGGTCGACAAGCGGGTCACCGGATTGGTCCTGTTGTTCGAGCCGGATTTGGCAGGATGGGCAACTTTCGACGTGCCCAGCGACTCCTTCGAATTCACTGCCGGTGAAGCGTCCGATGGCGAAGTCTCGGAGCCTTTCTGCTGATGGACACGTGGGTTGCGACATGGCAAGTGTGCTCTCTGAGTAGTCGGCACACTCTGTGTGCCGGCAAGATTCATTGCGCTCGCATCCGCGATAGTGAGGTAGCCGGATTCGTGAGAATTCGGGAATTGTGCGGTAGCCGGATTCGTGAGAATTCGGAGGCTGGCCCTCATTCCGCCCGAATTCGCACAACTTCGGCTAAAGCGAAAGGTCGCATTCACGACCGCGACGGGTAAAACAGCCGGGCGTTACAATCTCGTGTAACGGTCGGTCGTTCTTGAACCTGCAGGACGTTGTTTCCGGCATCGCACACCCACTTTCGTTCCCCCCCCGGAGTAAACCATGATACCTTCTTCTCGTCGCAGATTCCTTGTGGATGTTGGCCGTGGTATGTTGGTCGCCGGCGTTGGCACTACAGTCGCGGGCAATCTCGGGTTCTCGACAGCGTTCGCGGAGCGCGGGCCGGAATCCCTCAAGCTGGGTCCTTATGAATCGCTGGTGGAACTGATTCGCAGTACGCCTCCGGATCAGTTGCAGCCGATCCTGATTGCAAAACTGAAATCGCGTGAAGTTGATAACAGGCAGCTCATTTCGGCCGCCGCGCTGGCGAATGCCGAAGCCTTCGGCGGACAGGATTACGTCGGTTACCACACGGCAATGGCAATGCTCCCGGCATTGGCAATGTCAAAGCAACTGCCGACCGAGCGCCAGTCGTTGCCGGTTCTGAAGGTCATCTATCGCAATTCGCAACAGTGTCAGTCCCACGGCGGAGCATCGAAGGCAACACTCATGGCGCTTCACGCTGCAGAGCACTCTGCAGAAGGCGATATGGGCCTGAATATTCGGGCCGCCTGCCGCAACGGTGACATGAATGAAGCCGAAAAACTGTTCGGGTCGCTGGCCAATGCGTCGCCGGAGCAAGCATTCAATGCCCTGCAGCCGGCTGTCCAGGATGACATCAATGTGCATCGATTTGTTTTCGCTCACCGGACGTACGGTCTGATTGGATTGCTGGGCAAGGAATACGCTCACACGCTGCTCAGGCAGTCGGTCCGCCAGATGGTCGACTTCGAGCTGGAACACAAGCGCCACAACCATCCCGACAACCCGATTCGAGCTCTCCTTCCTTCGCTGCTTGACCAGTACAAGCTCGTCGGAAAGACGCTCGGAACGAAGGACCCTGGCGATGCGGCCGTGGATGAGTTGGCTCGCACCATTTATAACGGACCTCCTGCCACGTCCGCGGGAGCGGTCGCCGCGGCGCTGGCCGATGGCGTGGATCCTGAGGTCGTTGGCGAGGCGGTTTCTTTGGCTTCGAACATGCTCGTGCTTCGCCAGGGAGCCGATAAATGGCGGACGCATGGCGACTCGGCAGGAGTCCACTCGACCGATGCCACGAACGCCTTCAGGAATATGGCCCGCAACACTGATTCGAAGCACGCCGTGTCCGGGTTGATTGTCGCTGCCTACCACAGCGCCAGCCATTCGCCATTTCAGGGCGATGCGTTTCCGCTGGAGGAACATCGCAGCACCATCAACGCCACCGATGCAGCCGGCCTGCTGTCCGAATGCGAAGAGGCTGTCAAGGCGAACGATCAGGGCCGGGCTTCGGCTGCGATTCAGATCTACGGCGAGAATGGTTTCGATGTGGACGGGGTCTTCCGGACGCTGATCAAATACACTATCAGCGAGGACGGTCGGCTGCACGGCGAAAAATTCTTCCATACTGTCGGCGAAGAGTTTCGCACCACTCGATCCGCGTTCCGCTGGCGTCAGATCACGGCCCTCGCCCGAGTGACCGCGAGTTCCTTCGGCTACAACCGACAGGACGAACAAGGTCACCAGGCGGCCGGTTATGAAGATGCCTGCAATCTGCTGGGCATAACGACGTAGTCCAGTTCCAAAATGTGTGTAGCGGAACTCGTGCGAGTTCCGGTCTGAAGTCTCACGACTTCAGCTACAATTTCAGGACGATGCCCGATGCATCGTCCTGCTTTTTTGTTTGGCAATGAGGAATTGCTGTCGCCGAAGATGAACAGTCAGGTGTTACCCCAATGGCGCTCACTTTGTGGAACAATTGTCCCCAATTGTTCATCCGGTCGCAGGCGGAACAGTTGAGACAACTGTTCTACATTGTGGCGAATCCGCCAAAGTGAGTGCCGTTGGACGTGACGTGCGGCCGATCTTCTCAGGCGCCCAGATCGCTCTCACGCAACAGGTCACCGGCGGAACGCATCTCCCGTGCGATCCGCCCGGCAAGACCGGTCGGCGACGAACCCGACTCGTCCGGCATGACCGGCCAGGTGTAGGTTTCAACTTCGAGATGCGGTGCGTAGTCCAGCTTGGCGACTCGTCGAAGT
>JANNGQ010000514.1:0-4440 GCA_031403975.1 Planctomycetota bacterium | reverse complement strand
GGCGACAATTTCAGCGTGACAGCCAAACGCAGCACGGTCCTCTCCTGGCTCGCATTCAGTCCAGCCGGGTTCCGCGGACACAGGAAGAGATCGTTCCGTGACCCTGCCGCGTTTTCTGGCCGACGAGGATTTGCGTCTCGGCATTGTACTGGCCGTCCGACGGCTCGAACCGCTTCTGCAGATCATCACAGTTCGAGACGCCTCGTTACGAGCGGCATCAGACAATGAAATCCTCGATTTCGCAGCGAATGAAGGATGGCTCATATTGTCTCACGACGTTAACACGATGCGCGCGGCTGCGGAACGTCGAGTGGTCGAGGGACTACGGATGCCGGGCCTGTTCCTGATTCCGCAAGTTCGGTCAACGGCAGCAGCCGCTGAAAGCCTGCGAGTGATCTGGTCAGCATCTGCATTCGAGGCATGGGGCGACCGGATCGTTTATCTGCCGCTTTGACCAGTGGATTACTCGGAAAAATCCGTGTCATGAGATTCTTCGTGTAAATTCACCAACGGCTTCGCCTCTCCTGGCGCGCGCAATAGCGAGGTTCTTTCCCTGCCGGACGCAACGGACATTGGGAAAGCCGCACAAACACATCGAGTGATCCTCCGAGACGTGGCCGACAAATGGTCCCGACAGGACGCCAACAGCTTGCGAATACACGGGAGAAACGGGGTTGGGCATGTGTGTTGGTTCATTCGGTGAAAACGTATTCAAAGTTGGACTCACCAGACGTCTTGAGCCTCTGGATCGCGTGAGGGAGCTCGGAGACGCTTCGGTTCCGTTTACATTTGATGTCCACATGATGATTTACTCGGAAGATGGCTCGAAACTGGAATTCAAGCTCCATCACGCTCTTCACAAACACAGAGTCAATCGGGTGAATTTCCGCAAAGAGTTTTTCCGCATAGACCTGGATTCGATTCGGGCAGTGGTGGAAGAGGATCACGGTGTGGTTGAATACGTCGCCCATGCCGAGGCGCTACAGTACCGGGATTCGCTGAGTATTACAGACGAGGACTTCGAGTTCCTTGCGAGAGTTGCGGAGCTCTCTGGCGTAGAAGACGAAGACGATGATCTGGACGGCATTGACGAACCGTGATCCGGGGCTTCCTTCTACTGTGGTCGCTGGAACAAACCCGGCATCTTCCGCTCGCCGCAGCTAGGGAACGAGAATCGTGAATTTTCCTGACCGATTGGAACTCGGCAGTACGTTGACGCTCCCTGGAAAGGAATATTTGCCGTCGCATCCTTCAACCGGGGCTCCATTATCTGCAATGTTGCAGGTTTATTTGCTTGCTAACATGCGTTTTCGCCGATAGACTGTTCCTCAGGGATCATTCCCTGAAGGAGAGCGGCGATGAGGACAGCAACGAAAAAGAGCGGCAAACCCAAGGCAGTGGTCCTGGTTCAGCGGGTTCCCGGACTTTCGGGGAAAGGACTGGTTCGAACTGGCGGCGAATCACGGCTCGAATTGCGGGTCCGCCTGAAGATGCCTCGTGTCGTGTTTGGTCGGGTTGTCAACGTGTCTGAGCGCACGATCGCCAAGGTCGAGGCCAGTGCGGAGGAAGTTGAAAAACTGCGGCGACCTTACAACGAGGTGTTCCGCCTGACGGAGGCTCTGAGCGAAGTTGTAGATGCTGATTCGCTGGGTGCCTGGTTCGTCGTGCCCAATGAGCAGTTCGGGGGATTGAAACCGGTCGAAGTCATTGAACGTGGTGAGATCGATCGGCTGTGGGATATGGCGTTCCGATTACGCAGCGGAATGCCTGGGTGATGATTCCGCGCGGGGCTCGCTCGCGAATCAACGTCGCCTCAGAGCCGCTCAATTGCGATCCCGCTGCTGCGAGCCCGAGTGAAATCCGAGGCCCGGCCGGTGATCCTTTGAAGTGGCAAATCGTAGCCGGAGTGGTGAGACTTCGGAGTCACCCGGTCACTCCCGAATTCTGACGAATCCGGCTACAAGGATCCGTCACGGCGTTGCCCGGAGGGGGCTCATCCTAAGGTATTACGGCGCTCGGGGCAGTGGCGGATTTGGTTTCCGCGGACTGACGGAGTTTTTCGAATTCCTCGGCTTCCTGCAGGCGTTTGTCGGTGGCGTAGAACTTCGTCAGTGATTCGCTCATGTCACGGCACAGGCTTTCAATCCTGCGTTTGACGGCTGAGTTTTTCTGCTGGTCAGCTTTAGCGAGTGCCGGCGTGCGGACGCTGTTGAGTTCCCGTTCAAAATGCTCTTTTCCCGGGAGAGCTCCGAGCTGTTTGATGGCGACTTCGAGCCCCGGGACATCGCCTTCTGCTGCGGCTTTTCTGGCCAGACTCATGTGGACGGCTTTCTGAGCGACGCTGTCCACCAACTGATCTCGAAACAGGTAAAGGCCCCCCTCAACGCTCAGCCTCAGCGAATCGTCCGGCAACTTCATCGTATCCAGCGGAATCAGGCCCGGCGCGTAGGGGACTCGGGCCAGCAGCAGGTTGCCGCTGTAAACGTACAGCCAGAATGTGGGATTCTCCGGATCAACTTCGATTTCAAGTTCACCATTGCGGTCGGTCAGAATCCGCACGTTCGGAACATCGCTGACGTCCGTATGCCGAAGCTTCGTGACCTTGTCGACTCGATGACAGATCAAGGGCCTGTCGGACTGTGACTGCAGTACCAGACGGACTCGGCTGCTCGCCGCCGACGGACGCTGCCTCAACGCAATCTGCTGCTGGCTGCGGCCTTTGCCCCCGAACGGAACCAGTCCGTGCGAAATCAAAACGCCCCGCACATGCCCGCTATCGATCACTGCCTCAGAACTTCCGGTGGCCGTTCCTTCAATTGTGACGTCCTTGTCGTCGGCTGAGTTCACACCGGCCGGGAGTGGTTCGTTGAAAGAAGTCACTCGCACATAGACCAGATCCAGTTTCTGCAGCAACTTGAGCTTGTCAGGACTGCGACGGTCCATTTGCCGGATAAATGTCCGCAGCACGTCGCCCTCGGAAATCTGTGCGGCCGAGGGATCCGGTGGATTCAGGCAACCGGCCTGCAGATCGAATTCCAGTTCGGACTTATCCGTCGACGGTCCGGACATCAGTAACACCGGACGAAAACAGTCACGAGCCAGGCGGCACGCGATGTCCGGAACACTGCGAACATCGTGCGTCTGCTCCGAAAGTACGGGCGACAGTTCCTGGACTCTCGTGTCGTACTCCCGGCAGCTGACTGTAAAGGCACCGTCTGCCGATGCGACTGAAATGAGAATCACCTTGTCTGTAATGTCCGCGGAGTACTTTGCCGCCAGCTCGGTGTCCGTGAGGCGGCGGAGCCTGGTTTCATTGGCGGGAATCAGCCAGTCGCTGGCGGCCACTTGCGCGTCCCACATGATGCCGAACGTGCGGTTCAGGCCTGACCGGATCCCGGTCGTACACATGTCCCGCACGCCGGAGTGCTGAGTTCCGCTGCCGTCAAAACCGATCGTGACCTGCACGGAATAGGGCTTGTGTGCAAGCGGGATTTCGTGGACGGAGGGAGGTTTCTCTGTGGTTGCCGATAGTTTTGTTGCGGTCTGATCTGCTGCGGCTGAAGTTTCATCTGCTGCGGCTGGTGCGACCTGGACGGCAGCAAAATGAACGCTGAAATGATTGAAGTCGCGACGAACCCCCTCATCCGGCCTGACGGCCACCTTCTCCCCCTGGAAATGGGAGAAGGGACGGAGCGACAGTGGCTCATCCGGCCTGACGGCTACCTTCTCCGCCTGGAAACGGGAGAAGGGACGGAGCGACAGCGGCTTCGCCGACAATGATGCACATTCCAATAACATGCAAAGCATGACAGCAAGCATTGATGTTGCAGTACGGCATTGCCGGACAAAAGGGCAACTCATGGGCGGACGATCCAGCGTTCGACGTTTTGGTAGGCGGACATAGGGCTTTCCGGAATTCCGATCACGGATTTTCGCCAGACAGCGAAATCATCGACTTCCCATAAGGGGATCACAAACGCCTGAGCGGCAATGCGGCTGTGAATCTCATGCAGTCGGGTCTGAGCATCCAGAAAGCTGCCCGCATAATCCAGGCCGATCAGTTCCTGCCGCATCCAGTCCGGAAACAATCCCAGCCGGTTCACATCCAATGACGTGTCATTGGTCAGCAGAGACCAGAGTTCCAGCAGCGGCTCTTCCATGCGGACTTGTCGGTAACACAGATCCCAGTCTGCATCCTTCAGCGGCTCGCCGGTCTGGTCACCGCGGATCAGGTCAACCTCAATCCCGATTCTTTGCCAATAGATGATGATCCGTTCGGCGGCAGCGATCGCCGTCGGATCAGGCTCCACAACGAAGCGAAGTCGCGGCAGTTTGATGTAGTCGACCTTCGTCTCTTTCATAAACTGTTCACCTGCGACGGTCGTGCCGTTCTTCTTCGCTTCAACTCTGGCTGCCGCGAGAAGTCGTGTCAATTCCGCC
>JANNGQ010000513.1:0-3241 GCA_031403975.1 Planctomycetota bacterium | reverse complement strand
CATCCGGCCTGTCGGCCACCTTCTCCCCCTGCCAGGGGAGAAGGGACTTCGCGAATACGCTGGAAAACACAGCGATAAGTGTTTCACGGCGTTGCCCGGAGGGACGACAGGAATCGTGCTGAAACGACCGATGTCGTCCGTGCGAGACTGAAAAACGCCTCGTCGGCACAATCCACGGACTCACGCGCGTGGCGACAAACTCTCGCAGCGCTGCGGCTGAACACGATGCGCGATGAGTTTGTTCTACCGTGTACATAGTTCTTCAATCTCGTTGTCCGACAGAGCACGGTTGTAGATCCGCACGTCGGCGATCTTGCCGCAGAAGTAATCTGTCTGCCCGAAACCGATCCGCCACGGCCGGTCGTTCGAGAGGTCATATTCGGCGGGGTCGAAAGCGGTGGATTTCGCCACAAGGTTTCCGTCGACGTAAATCTTCAGCAGTCCCGCCTGACGAATCGCAACAAGATGTTTCCAGCCGGGTCCGAGATCATTTTCGTAAGACGCACACTTGCCGGCCTCCAGGCTGTAGACTCGACCGCGCACGTCGGCTGGTGCGTCCAGTACCGAGCTTGTGCAGCTGCCGATACTTGCGAACAGCCGGCCGTCGTGGATCGTCAGGCTCGTCACGCGACTCCATTCACTGACCTCCTCGCGCGTCGGCCGGCCTCCGTTGTCGGCCGGCGGCACGGGATGCCAATCGGGCGGGGAATAGAATCGCTTCAGCGAAGTCCACTGGTCCGCGCCGTCGTAACGGCACACCTCGGCGCGCGGAATTGAGCCACCATACAGCTTGCCGTTGTAGACCACGAGCGAATTGACCTCAGTGCCATCTTCCCCGGCCCGGCCGAATTCTTCCCATTTCTGGTCGCCCAGGTATCGGGAAACTTTGGCGAGCGGCCAGGTGCCGGCGCAGAGCTGGCCGCGATAGACCGTCATCGAATGTGTCTGAAGTGTACTCTCAGGCTCGGACGGAACGCCGGCATACGTCCATTCGTTGCCGTCAAATGCGTAGACGCTCGGCCAGCCGACATAAAGTCTCCCGTTAAAGCAGCACATAGTATGAGGAAAACATTTCTGCGGCCCTTGCTGAGGAAAGATGCGGGAGGACTGCCAGCGATTTTGATCGTCCTGGACATAGACGCCCCAGGTCTGCGGACCGCCGCCGACGTAAAGCTTGCCCTTGTAGCTGGCAGCGCAATTCAGGGTACGGTTGTCGCTGGGCTGCCCAAGGTCGGTCCATTCGGTCCCGCCGGCATATCGAAAGAGGCGTCCCGGCTCGTAAGGTCCAGTTCGAACTCGAGTCCAATCGTAGGTCGTGGTGACGGCGTACAGATTGCCCTGGTGGACGATCAGTGGTCCCACACCTGTCGACTTACCTGTTCCGACCTGACCACAGTCCGTCCAGCGGTCGTGGCCTTCGTAACGAAACACATGCCGCCAGTCCCGCTCGTCCCGTGCGTCGATAGTGGCGGCGTACAACTTGCCCTGGAACACCGTCAGCGAATTGCTGACATAGTTGCTGGTGAGACCTGGACGGCCGCAATCCTGCCAGGGGCTGCTCCGGGCATTATCGATTCCGAAACAAACATGCCGATCGGTTCCCTGCGATTGATAACCACCCGCGCTGGATTTGAGCGACAGCGTGATTCCCCGCCGCAAGTCCGGATCGAATTTGTCGAGCACATCGCCGAGGATATCATTCACTTCTGCCTCGGTATGGATTCGCGCACAGATCGAGAAGTCTCCGGTGCCGAGGTTGAGCGAAGGATGCGTCGGGACTTCGATATACGCACCGATGCCGTCGAATGTTCCATTTTCCAACTCGACGCCGTAATTGACGCCGTGGTTGTCGTGACCGGAAGAATCACGGCAATCGCCCTGCAGCTTCCAGTGGCCGACGAGCCCCGCTGGCCGTTCGCTGTCGTTCGCCGCTGCAACCGGTGTCGGTCCGGCCACGGGATCGGCAGGTTGCACTTCACCGTCGGCTGTCGCACTCAGGCAGGCCAATACGACGTATGCCAATTCCGATATGATCGTCTTCATTCTCATGGAATCCCTGTGGATCATACAGCAACGGGAAAAACTGACCTCCCAGAGGCTGCCCGGGAGGAATCACAGGAACGCCGGCCAGCAAAGGCTGATCGGACACACTTCGGACTCCGTCCAGAACGGCGTTGATCACTGTGGCCCTGCGAGGATTCGGAGTTCGGTTTTCGAACGAGCCGTGAATCGTCAATGGATGATGGTAAACACACTGCCCGGCTTTGAGTTCGACCGGAATATGCCTGTTGAACTGCTGCCATTGTTCTTCGGAAAGCGCATTCCGGATTGCATTCATGTCTCCGGCCAGGCCCGTGACCGGCAGCAGATCCCACTTGTGGCTTCCGGGAACATAATGCACGCAGCCGTTGTCGACTGTGCTGTCATCAAGGCCGATCCAGCAAGTCAGATGAGCCATCGGCTTCGTACGTGTCCAGTACGAATAGTCCTGATGCCAGGCAACGACGCCACCATGCATTGCAGGTTTACAGAACAACTGATCGTGCCAGAACCGCACGGCTCCGCCCAGCAGTTGCGACGCCGCAGTTGTGAATGCCGCATTCCAGAGTATGTCATGAAAGCCGGTCGTGATTCTCCAGGCACCCAGAGCGTGAAAGAGGACTCGGCTGGGGTCTCTCGATTCATTTGAATTGTACTCGTACCAGAATTCAGAGGCCGGATATCCCGGCTCGGTCAGCATCGCCAGTTCGGCCCTCAGCTGATCGATCTGCCTCGGATTCAGAATCTGCGGCCCGACGACGAAGCCATTGTCGCGGAACGACTGAATCTGGTCTTCGGTCAACATCCACTGCCGACGCATCTCGATGGACGCTGACCCTTCAAACATGTCACTGATCGGTCCCGTCGCGAGAGACAGATCTTTTGCGGCTCCGTGATGCATGGCTGATTCTCGAACCCTCACTCTTGAATATCGCGCAGAAACGACGTGCGGCCTCCCCGTCCATCATTGCGGCTGGCGTCAGGATCGTCATCATAGTCGCGATTCCCTGAGAATTCCTCTGATGCGAATCACGTCTGTGCGAACCAATGGCAAAAGGCACTGGCGGTCGCACATGTAGCATACGGCGTGTTGATTTTAACGTCATGTGTTCGCCTTTCAGGAATCCCTCGCAATGGTACTGTCTCTGCAGTCCGCAATCGTGTTGACGTTGACAATGGCGGCTGTGAGTCCGCTGATGGC
>JANNGQ010000512.1:0-2907 GCA_031403975.1 Planctomycetota bacterium | reverse complement strand
GGGGCGGAGAGTTACTTCTGGCGTCAAAAACAGACTTTCGTCGAGTCGCCTCGCTGTTGCCGTTCTTCCTGCCCGGCGGCGACGCGGCAATTCGCCAACCGTGGCGAGTTGCGGTGTCGTTGCTCACTGCCGCAATGCCGGATGTCACGCCCGGGCAGATTGCGGCACTGCTGATTCATCGAGACGGATACACACGACCGTCGCTGATTCAGATTCATCAGGTGCAGCAGTTGATCGGCTCACGCTCGGGCATTTTCACCAGCAGCATGGGACGCCTCTTCGATGGAGTGGCGGCACTCCTGCTGGGCATCGGTTCCTCAAACTTTGAAGGCGAACCTGCGATGCGGCTTGAGTCTCAATGCGATGAATCAGATGATGCCAGCCCGTATCGCGCCGAACTCGAGACGACAGACACCCTGATCAGGATCAATTGGCTGCCGCTCGTACGGGCGATAGTCGCCGATATTCAGGCGGGATGTCTCGCTTCGGTGATCGCCATGCGATTCCATCGATCGATCGCGAACGCCGTCGGAATCGTGGCGGAAGACTTTCCGGGCTACGCAGTGGTCCTGTCCGGAGGCTGCTTTCAGAATCGGGTGTTGACCGAACTTGTCATCGACAGGCTTCGGCAACAGTATCGAATCGTTGCGCCACCGGGAACAATTCCCCCCAACGACGGAGGGCTGGCTGCCGGTCAGATTGCCATCGCCGCCGCGCAGCTTGAGGCAGAAGAGCAGCGGAGAACAACAGCATGTGCTTAGGCGTCCCTGGAAAAGTCATCGCATGGATCGACCGGGATCCTGCCTTTGGTCGCACTCTGGTGGAGTTCGGCGGCATTCGACGCGAATGCCATATGGCCTGTGTGCCCGAGGCAGAAGTCGGGGACTATGTGATCGTGCATGCGGGAATTGCCATCTGCCGAGTCAACGAACAGGAAGCCGCACGAACGCTCCAGGATTTCGCCGCCATTGCCGACGACTTTTCGGACCATGAGGATCCGACATCTGAGGGACCCCGCTCATGAAGTTCATCGACGAGTTTCGTGATCCGGAAGTGGCTGCTCATCTGGTTCGGCAGATCAGAACTGTCGCTCGAAAGCCGTGGGTGCTGATGGAAGTCTGCGGAGGCCAGACGCACAGTCTGCTGCGGCATGGCATCGATACTGAACTCTCGGGGATCGTCGAGCTGATTCACGGACCGGGCTGTCCGGTCTGCGTCACCTCCATCTCCGCGATCGATCTGGCAGGCCGGATGGCGCATCTGCCAAATGTCGTATTGACCAGCTTTGGTGACATGCTGCGAGTGCCGGGCTCGCATGGTTCGCTGGTAACGGCGAAAGCGGCCGGGGCGTGTGTTGTGACGGTGTACTCTCCAATGGATGCCGTCAAGTATGCCACAAATCATCCCGACAAGCAGGTCGTTTTCTTTGCGGTCGGTTTCGAGACAACCGCACCAGCGACGGCGCTGGCCGTTCTGCAGGCTCAGAAACTTGGACTGAAGAATTTCTCTCTGCTCGTTTCGCACGTCCGCGTTAAGCCGGCGATGGAGGCCCTCATGGAGGCTCCGGACAACCGGGTTCAGGGCTTTCTCGCGGCGGGTCACGTCTGTGCCATCACAGGATTCGACCTGTATGAGGAATTTGCACGACGCTACCGCGTACCGGTTGTTGTTACAGGGTTTGAACCCGTCGATCTGTTGCAGGGTATTCTGGAGTGCGTGACACAACTGGAATCCGGAACGGCTGAAGTGCGCAACAGTTACGGTCGCTCAGTCGCTCCGCAGGGCAATCCTGCGGCTCAGCGCATTGTGGAATCTGTCTACGAAGCAGTCGATCGGGTCTGGCGCGGATTCGGTACCGTCCGTGCGGGTGGATACCGACTGCGCGAGGAGTTTTCGGCATTCGATGCGGAGCGACGATTCGATGTGACCGCGGCTTCGGCCGAACAACTCGAAAACGGATCGACGGCGGAGCTGCGATGCAGAGCCGGTGAGGTGTTGTCCGGGCGGCTGAAGCCGTGCGATTGTGCGGAATTCGGAAAGACCTGCACGCCCGATACGCCGCTGGGATCCCCGATGGTATCGTCCGAAGGAGCGTGTGCCGCCTACCATCGGTATTATCGCCCGGCCATGGTCGGCGTCAGCAATTCCGAAGCCTCCCTCAGGAGCTGATCGTGGATCCTCCCATGATTTGGAGCCGGAATTGTCCGGTCCCGATTTCTTCAGATGCACAAAAGATCTCATTGGCCCATGGTGAAGGCGCTCGGGCGAGTCGACGTTTGATTTCTGAAATCATCATGCCTCGATTTGCGGACGAAACCAATCGAGGATTCGCCGACGCTGCAGCCGTTACGGCGATCGGGAGTCGACTTGCCATCTGCACGGACAGCCATACGGTCTCACCGATGTTCTTTCCCGGCGGCGACATTGGTTCGTTGGCCGTTTTTGGAACCGTCAACGATCTCGCAGTCGCCGGTGCACAGCCGCGGTGGCTCACGTTGGCGCTGATCATTGAAGAGGGCCTGCCCGTCGTCATCCTCGAACGGATTCTCGACAGCGCTGCCCGTGCAGCGCAGGAGTGCAGCATCAGGATTGTGGCGGGTGACACCAAGGTTGTGCCTCGAGGCGCTGCAGATGGTCTGTTCCTGAACACGAGCGGCGTCGGCGAAATGATCGATCCCGTTCCGCCCGGACCCCGGTCCATTCGTGTGGGCGACAAGATACTGCTCTCCGGGCCGATCGGGCGGCACGGAATTGCCGTGATGAGTGCTCGCGACGGTTTCAGTTTTGAACCTGCTCCATTAAGTGACTCGGGCTCGGTCATCATGCAGGTGGCCGCACTGCGGAACTCTGTCGGCGAACATGTCCGGGCGATTCGCGATGCGACTCGCGGCGGCGTTTCGGCCGTGC
>JANNGQ010000511.1:0-2501 GCA_031403975.1 Planctomycetota bacterium | reverse complement strand
GGCAACCCTGTCGCCGTCGGTGTCGGCGAGATAAACGATCTCAGTATCGGTGCAGGTCAGAACTCCTTCGCGAAAAGCCAGCACGCTGTGACAGAACCGCAGGTGATCGGCAAACACCGTGCGTCGGTCAATACGGCCATCGGCGTCTTCATCGTCCAGCAGAACAATTCTTGAAAGAGCTGGCGAGGATGGATCTTTCGGACCGACCGGGTAATCGGCGTACTCGGCAACAAACATCCGGTTCAGTTGATCGAAGTCGATCGCAACAGGGTCCATCACCAGTGGTTCGGCGGCCACCAGCTCGATTTGAAAGCCGGGCTCAATCTGAAAACACGCCAGCGATTCTTCGGGCGACTTTGGAGGTTCCGTCGGCTGATCAATCCAGTGCCGCCCTCCTCGTTGCTGTTCCACTGACTGAACAAAATCCGGAGTCTCTCGATCCTGAAACAGCAGACACAGCGCTGTCGCCAGCGGCAGTACAATCATCAGTGGGCTCCGGAAGCGGAAGGATGAGCCGATTTGAGGAGGCGATTTGAGGAGGCGATTTGAGGAGGCTTATTCCTCAAAGTCTGACGACCGGGCCGTGATCATTCCAGCTTGGCGACCAGCGCAAAAAAATGGGCACCGGCATGATACCGGTGCCGCGAGGGGACGCATCAACTTCGGGACAGAAAGGAGGGAGGGAGAGGAGAGAGGGGGAGAGGATCCGGTTGTGCGATCTGAGAATCCCAGCGCACGGTGTTTCAAAGGGACGGCTGTCGGGATGCGACCTCGTTATTTTTCGCGAGTCGAATCAGCCATCGACACGGAGGGCCGGTCGAGATTGCTCTGCGAGACATTTCGATCGCTGGTCTTGCGAGTCGCCCGCCAGCCGGATGATTTCGACGTCGTTTGTAAAGCAGAAGCATCAACGGTCGATGTGACGGCCGGTTGGCGATACACCGCCGGGATGATCCGCTTGTCAGAACCTCGGCGCGTCGAAGGGCCGAAGTTCTGCAGGGTCGGCTCGTCGTCACTTCGCAGCGGTGTCGTGTTTTCCAGTGACGAACCGCGAACAGCATCGTCAACACCTTCCGCACTTCGCTTAAACGTCGATGTGTCACCGGCATCATCTTCCTTGAACGAGGACCGATCACTGATCGGATCCGGTGCCGGTGCCAGAGCCGAGCGAGTGGCCGTGCCGTTGATGACGGGATAGCCGAATGCCATCTGCGTCCCGCCGAAGTACGGGTTGAATGCCGTTTGTGTGCCGATCGGCACTGTGCGATACGCTGTCTGCGGCCGCATCACCGTGATTTCCTGCTTTCGCATCACCAGTTTCTGCACCTGGACTCGTTCGGATTTTCGCTCGGCCACCATTTTTGTTTCCTGGACGGTGACTCGGCGAGTTCCCTGGATAGCCACCTGGCGCGTCTGCGGAACCTGACAGGTCACCATGCTGGGGACGTACTGCCGCGACGTCCGGTAGTTTGGCACGAAGGCTGAACGCATCGAGTAACCAGTGCGGTTCATCCAGCCGATGACGCCCGGACGCGGATCAACCTGGCACGGAGCACACTTGGCAACCGGATGGTAATTCGTGACCCAGCGGCCCATGTCTTTATTGACGGTGCGATATTCCACAACGTTCTGATAGGTCGTTGTGGGAACTTCGACTTCACGGCTGGATACGACGGGCCGGTACACGGTGACTTCGCGGTCTTCGTAAGCGCTCTCGTAATAGGGCACTTCAACTGTCTGCTTTTCCTGAGCATAGGTTGTGACCGGAATGGTCTGGTAGCAGGTCGCCTGCATCGGCTGTATCGGCGTACAGTACGCCACGGGTGCTGCTGCGACGGCACCGCAGCCTCCGCAGCCGTCGTAGTACTGAGCCTGAGCGATACCGCTCTGAATGGACAACGCCAGCGCACTCAGCGCGGCTCCGAACGGGATTCTTCCGGTCAGCATGAGCTTCTTCCCTGAAGAAAGGGTCACATGCGCGCATTCAGTTTCACAGAAAACCGATGCAAGATCGTTGACCTGCATCAAAGGATGCATTCTACTTGACCACTATCAAGGAATGGCGGGGTGGTCGCGTTTCATACTTTTACCCAGCCCGGGATTGGTCCCAACAAACGTGGAGAAGGTCATGCTAAGCGATATTGAAATTGCCCAAAAAGCCGTGATGAAGCGCATTTACGAAGTGGCCGGCACGCTCGGCATTCCGGATGATGCGATTGAGCCTTATGGGCATTACAAGGCAAAGATTTCGCTCAATTATGTTGACTCGCTGAAAGGCAAGAAGAACGGCAAGCTGGTGCTGGTCACCGCCATTTCCCCAACGCCTGCCGGTGAGGGGAAGACAACCACAACCGTCGGGCTTGGCGATGCGTTGAACCACATTGGTAAAAAGGCGATTATTTGTTTGCGTGAGCCCTCGTTGGGCCCAGGCCCACTGAAAGTTGTAGCCACCCAGTTGGCCCGTCACATCCACCACTTCGCCGATAAAGTAGAGCCCGGGA
>JANNGQ010000510.1:0-6164 GCA_031403975.1 Planctomycetota bacterium | reverse complement strand
CTGCCGTCTCATCCGGAGTTGCTGGATCACCTCGCCACTCGATTTGCAGACGAAAAGTGGTCAATCAAAGCGATCATCCGCGCGATCGTGCTCAGCCGCGCGTTCCAGTCATCGGCAGCCCCTGCACAACTCAGCCGCGCGAAGGATCCGGACAATGTGTGGCTGTCCTGGTATCCGGCACGACGAGCGGAAGCGGAAGTGATCCGGGACAATATTCTGGCGGTCTCGGGCCGTCTGGATGCCACTCAGTTCGGCCCCAGCGTTCATCCGTACCGCGCGACGGCTGACACTGAAAAGCGGCTCTACACCGGGCCGCTGGATGGCGACGGGCGACGCAGTCTGTACATCAAGTTTCAATTGATGGAGCCAACCTCGTTTCTGAGTGCGTTCAATCTTCCGGGCGGCAAGGAAACGCAGGGCCGGCGCGATGCGTCGAACGTGCCGGCTCAGAGTCTGGCGCTGCTCAACGATCCCTTCGTACTGGCGATGGCAGACTACTGGGCAACCAGGCTGATAATGGAGAATTCGGCGACAACCGTCGAGTCCCGGGCCGAACAGATGTTTCTAAAAGCACTGGGTCGTTCACCGAACACAACGGAGCTCAATCGCTTTGTCAAAGCCATTGAGAACTTTGCCGGCATCGAGGGTGTCGGCAATTCGAACATCATGATCAGCCAGCCTGTCTGGAAAGAAGCGGCTCATGCGCTGTTCAATTTCAAAGAGTTCATTTTCGTGCCGTAGCGGCCAAAGTGAGTCTATGGCGCAGCTTTTTCGTCGGTTGCCGGAATGACAACTCCGGTGTCCTGCGGATACAGGATTAACCGGTTATGACAGAGCAGGATCAGATCCGGTCGGCCGTCGGCCGTCACATCCGCGATCAGTCCTTCACGAGGCTCCGTGCCCCTGTCTTCGTCGGCTGAGACCAGCCGCTTTTCTTCGAAGACCCGGAAATGAGTTGCCTCCTTGATGCCTTTGTCGACGTCAAACTTCAGGATTTCGAGCCCATCAATGCTCGTGTCGATCACCGTCAGATCGACCTGACCATCGCCATTGATGTCGCCCGCGATCACGTCAGCCGGATAGGAGTCTTCGCGGTCAGACTCGAACGACGCGAGTTCTTTCAACTCTGAGTCCGGTCGACCGGCGTAGAGCACAGAAAAATGCTGAGCCCCCATCAGAAGCAGGTCGTCACGACTGTCGCCATTCAGATCAGCCACGATCGACGACGTGAACTGCAGTGAGCCCAGCTCGACTTCCTTCCAGGGTCGGTATACGCCGTCCTGTTTCCTGAGCACTCGCAGCTTCCGGACACCGGTATCGACGAGAACAATTTCATCACCCTCTTCTTCGTCGAGATTCAGTGACGCCACACCTTCGAGACTTGCCGAAGTTTCGCCGGCGTTGAACTGATCTTCGACCTTCCACCCTGCATCACCGAACGACATCGCCCGTGCGAAAGAATCGCGGGCCACCAGCAGGCGTTCATCCACAACAAACGTCCGACCCGCGGCAGACACACCGAGATCCAGCTGACTCTTCTGCTTCGCCAGTGCCAGTGAACCGTTCTCCTGCTGCAGCAGGACCTGCACACCGGCCTTTGACGTACCACTCGGAACGGACAAGAGGTCCGCGCGACCGTCCTTGTTGACATCCATCCGGACCAGGCGAACTCCCCGAGCCCCGACAGCTCCCGTCAGCGCGATCTTCTCATCACCTTCGGCAAGACTCCAGCTGCCGGTTTCGGAACGCACCAGCCGCTGGAATTCCAGCTTCATCGAGGCACCGGTTCCCTGAGTCATTCCGACCACGATCTGCGGTCTCTCTGCGGCCTGGATCACCGACACAGCCACCAATTCCGTGGCGTCCGGTTTCTTCAGAATGGTTTCGGGAAAAGTGATTCGTCCATCGGCAAACTTGCTGACGGCAATGACCCCTTCTTTCGCGCTGAGCAGAACAATGTCGAGCTTTGCATCAGCGTCGACATCCGACATCGCCAAGTCTGTGACTCCCAGCAGGCTCGGGAAAACCTCCGCCATGCCGAGTCCGTCGATTCCGTTCTGACGATAGAGCAGAACCTGAGCCTGTTCGGCGTCAGTCACCAGTACATCCGTCAGCTTGTCGCCGTCCAGATCACCGATCGCTGCGGCTCGGTCGCGTGATGCTCCCGCAGTACCGATACCGTACTGCAGCAGTCGTACGGGCAGCGATCCTTTTTCAGATTCCGCTGGCTGCAGTGAAGAGACCACGACTCGCCCGTTGCGGGATTCGACCGTGAGGATTTCATGCCCTGGCTTCTGATCGACATTCGACAGCGTGACCGACCGGGGCTGCTGCAGATCAAAGCAGACTTCCGGCCCCAGACGTCCGTCATTCGTCTGCAGTCTGGCACACAGACCGCGCGTGCTGCCTTCGTTGGCCATATAGCACAGGTCCAGCCTACCGTCACCGTTGAGATCTGCAAGTTGCACCATCGACAACTGAGCCGACGTGTTGATCAGCGGCATGGGCGGGTTCATCTCGCCGTTCTCGTTCTGGTACACGATGTAAGTGACATCCTTGCCGAGGATCACAATGTCGTCACGCTTGTCAGAATTCACGTCACCGGCGGCGATCATCCAGGCGACGGGCTCCAGACCCGGCAGTCGAGTGGTCCATTTCTTCGTCCATTCTGTTTCACCGGCCTCCGGCTGATAACGGATTCCCAGCTGATCCGGCGCTCCGACATAGGCCACATCCAGCCGACCATCACCGTTCAGGTCGGCTGTGGCGATTCCGGACAAAGCCTTGTCGATCGAGATCGTGCGCTCGTCGAAACGCCAGTCTGAGGACAGATCGTTGACTCTTCCGACGCTCTTTCTGCCGGTTTTGGCCTTCGTCTGATCGGTCCTGCTCCGTTGCGCCATCAGTTTCAGACAGCTTTCACGGTTATCAACCAGCATCACATCAGTCAGCCCGTCGCCCGTGAAATCACCAGCCTGCAGATTGAAGGCTCGTACCTCAACTTTGAAAAGTTCGATCCCGCTGAAGCCGTAGAACTGAGCCAGCTCGTTGGCTTCGTTATCATCGTCCACAGTTCCGTCCTCCACTGGATTGGATGCACGGACACAGGCAGGCGGGAAAAGAACAGCCATACCTCCTATCAGCAGATAAACGCGGAATGCCCGGACACAGCAGGCTCGAAGCGGCATGAAAAACTCCGGATTCAGAAGGAGGCGACGGAGGCGGTATTGTCAGAACGCTGCGAACCACAATCAAGGCTGCAGGAGGAACAGCCGGGGATTCGGCCGCGGGGAGTGTCGGATAAATGCCGAATCTCCGTAGGGTAGGCTTCCGCCTGCCAGTTTCATCGAGAGAACGGATCGATTTGGACGGTGTCGGCCGGCTGAAGCTTACCCTGCAATGGACTCCGGTTTCCGGGCTGAAGTTGCTGCCACAAATGAAGCTGTTTTTAGACACGAGGAACAGTACAATGACGACCCCGAACATTGTGAAACCCGCCCAATGAATCGTGTGCCTACCATGCCACCGAATCCAATGTCCTCCGCTTATCCGCCTGCGAACAGCGGTCAATGCCCGGGTCGCCGTGCCGTTCCTGTGTCACGGCGGGGCATGTTGCAGGCGAGTTCAACTGGCTTTGGGTGGCTCGCGCTTTCGGCGCTGGCACAGCAACGCAGCTTTGGTGCGACACGATCCGAGGCCGATCGCAACTTCGCCGGGCCGGCGAAGAATGTCATCTTCCTGTTCATGGACGGCGGTGTGTCGCATGTCGACTCCTTCGATCCGAAACCGTCACTGGCGACACATGAAGGTCAGCCGTGGAGCGGTGATGCGAATCGCAAGTGGGTGAAGAGTCCCTGGAAGTTCGCTCAGCACGGTAACGGCGGCATGTGGGTCAGTGAGATTTTCCCGCATATTGCTTCGTGCGCCGACGACATCGCCGTGATCCGTTCGATGAAGGCCGATCTGCCGATTCACGCCACCGGTGTACTGCTGCTGCACACAGGACTGAATCGCGCCGGGCGCCCCAGTTTTGGTTCGTGGGTCAGTTACGGCCTGGGCAGTGAAAACCAGAATCTGCCGGGCTATGTCGTGCTCAGTTTCGGACACGTTCCTGTGGGCGGCATGGAGGCATTCGCCAGCGGCTTCCTGCCGACCAGTTACGAAGCCACGATCCTGAAGGCCGACGGCGCGGCACTCGACAATCTGCTGCCGGCCGGTTCTCTCGCACTGCAGCGCACGAAACTTGATCTGCTTCGTCAGCAGGATTCAGACTTCGCCGCAGCGCTGGGCGGCAACGATACTGTGGAAAGCGCGATTCGGAACTATGAGCTGGCGGCGAGGATGCAGTTGCTCGTTCCGGATGTGCTCGATGAATCGCGCGAGACGAAGGCGACTCGCGAACTCTACGGGCTTGATGATCCCGATCAGAACACGCATCTCTACGCGCGGCAGTGTCTGCGAGCCCGGCGTCTGGTGGAATCGGGTGTACGATTTGTGCAGATCAATTGTCCGTATGGATTATCGAACGGCACCTGGGATCAGCACGGCGGACTGAAGGCCGGCCACGAGAAGAATGCCCGCCAGACCGATCGCGCTGTCGCAGGACTGATCAAAGATCTGAAGCAGCGAGGTCTGCTGGACAGTACGTTGATTCTTTGGGCCGGTGAATTCGGGCGGACACCGCATGCTCCGGGGCCGGATGGTCGCGATCATCATCCGGAGGGCTTTTCCGTGTTCATGGCTGGCGGCGGAATCAGAGGCGGCACGACCTTTGGAGCCACCGATGAATTCGGAGTCCACGCGGTTGAAAACATCTGCGACTTCCACGATCTCCACGCCACTCTGCTGCACCAGTGCGGAATCGATCATACAAAGCTGACCTACCACAGCGGCGGTCGAGACTACCGGTTGACAGATGTGAAGGGGCGGGTGATTCGAGAAGTCATCGGGTAGCCGTCCCCGTGTGGAAATTCCGGAACTGTTCGATCGCTGAGAGAGATTTGGCAGAGAGATTTCTTCCCGCCAACATCAGATTGCCACTCCCGCAGGCGGGATTGCGTGGTTATACTCCGGGACCGCCGCCAACTGTTGAGTCCCGGCGCGCCGGGACTCCGTCGGCTGGAACTCCTGTTCTCGCACTGCCTCACCTGATGCAGCGCAGCAACAGCGTGAAACCTCGTGGCAAGCCTGAGTCAGTGTGGCACCAGAATGGTTCGGAGCATCAGACTATGAGCGTCCATCGATTGCGCCTGCCGGAGTCGACTCGTCAGCGCCTCGCACAGTTTCAGCGGAAAGTGCGGGTCGTCAAGATAGCGGAAGGAATTCTCGCCGGTTTATTTGGTCTGGTGCTTTCTTATCTTGCCGTCTTCCTGATCGATCGATTTGTGGACACTCCCGCAGCGCTGCGAGGCGGGCTGCTGATTGCAGGGTCGGTGGGACTTGCCGTGTTCTTTCCGCTGAAGTGCCATCGCTGGGTGTGGGGCACGCGCCGCATGGAGCAGGTGGCCGTTCTGCTCAAGCACAAGTTCCCTGCGCTGGGTGATCAGCTGCTTGGGATTGTCGAGCTGGCTCACAGTGAGAACGATCTGGGTAGTAGTACGCGGCTGGCTCAGGCGGCGATTGATCAGGTCGACACAGTCGTGCGAGACCGCGATTTCTCCAACGCTGTGCCTCGGCCTCGACATCGCTTCTGGGCGGTGACTGTGGCGGTCCCCGCGGCGCTCGCGCTGCTGGCGCTGGCAATTGTCCCGGCTGCCGGATTCAACGCGATGGCACGATGGTTGATGCCCTGGCGGAGCGTCGAGCGTTACACGTTCGCACAGGTCGAGAATCTTCCGAAACAAATCGTTGTGCCGCACGGCGAAGAGTTCTCACTGAACGCTGCATTGGCTCCCACAACGAAATGGTCACCTGAAACAGCCACGGCTCGTTTTGAAAACCAGCTCGGTGTTGAAGCCACCAATCAGAATCAGTCCTACACGTTTCAGATGCAGCCTCAGACGGCTACAGGAACGCTCAACCTGCGCGTCGGCGATCTGACAAAGGCCGTTGATGTGCAGGTGGCGAATCGGCCAGAGCTCAGTTCACTGTCAGCGTCGATCACACTACCCGACTATCTGCAGTATGGTCGGCCCGTTAAAGCGGATGTCCGCGGCGGAGCGGTC
>JANNGQ010000509.1:0-1911 GCA_031403975.1 Planctomycetota bacterium | reverse complement strand
GAGGTTGGCTGGTTATTCAGCCCGAAGTCTCATGACTTCGGCTACAACGAAATGTCTCGATCGGGTCCGCGTACAGTATACAACTACGGCTGCACTGGAACTGTGTGGCTGTCCGCGCCGCCGACCAGAATGTGGCCCGTCAGAGTTTTTTCCGGGATCAGCACGACGATACAGGTGTTGCGCCCGTTTTCGATGCGGACGGGAATCGCCTGAGCGGAACCATGCACCTCGTAGCCCGTGAGCTGAAGACTGGTCGACCAGTCACCGGCGGGAAGTTCGGTGCGCGCCACGTCGATACGTGCCGGGAGCAGTCGCCAGGAGCGAGTATCAGCTTTTTCCATCGCTTCCCAGGCAACTCCGGCAACGTTAACGCCCAAGTCAATCAGAGAGTTGCGGTGAATCTTCTGCGTCTCTTTCAGAGCGTACACTGCGCCTTTCTTGAGGACACGGCGGGCGACTACGTGAGCGATGTCCTCGTCACGATGTTCGCGATAGGACGCTTCCGCGACTTCGTTCAGATCCACGACCGTTGAAAAAGTCAGCGGCGATGGAGCAGTATCTGAGACCGTGCCGAGAGGTGCGACAAAACATCGAACACTTCCCGTGGGCAAAGTGCTGCCGCAGGGTTCCGGGCGTGCAATTTTCACGGCCGCGATGGTCGGAGGCAGCGTATGCTTGCCGGTGATGCTGATGATCCTGTCGGCGATCAGCAGCGCCGCGGAGGTCGGCACCGCAGATTCAGAAACCCATCGCGGGGCCTTGCCGACGAATGTAATGACATGCAGAGTTCCGTTTCCAGGCTGACAGCGAACTCCCATGTCACCGGCAGAAGTTGTCGCAACCTGTCGCGAAAACCCGGGATTCCAGAATCCGACGTCGTCGAGTGCTTGCTGAGTTTCCTGATAGCGCGACGGCTGTTCGGACTGAACCATCGCGGCCAGATAGGCACTGAATGCCAACGGTTGATCCAGCGGCGATGCGATGATCGCCGCAGGCTGTGTTTCAGACGCGAAACTCACCGGAGTCACATCCGCCGAAGTCGTTCCGTCCGGCGACGCCTCTGCCAAAGCGCCTGCATCCGCGATCTTGCGTCTGGCCTCTGCCAGAACGGTGCGTCGCGAATTGGCGGCCTCGGTGACCTGCATTGAATAAGCGAATGCGTCCTGGCTGTCACCGAGCACACTGGTGAGCAGCGCCATATTCAGAATCATGCGGCGTTCAAAGTCGCGTCCGGAGAATGCCACGGCCCGGCTGTCAGTCATCAGTGACGACGCCTGCTCGGTCATGTCCTTCTGTTCCAGATCCTCCAGCTCATGTCGCAATGTGCGGAATCGAGTTTCGGCCTGCCGCACATCGCCCGAGGCCAGATCAAGAATTCCCTGATCCAGTTCCAGCATCTGCTTCTCCGAGCGAAACTTCTGCTGGGATTCGTGCAACGCTGTCCGGGAAATGTCGACATCGCCGGTTCCGAAGTGAGCGATCGCTGCCTCGTGGGATTTCTGCCATGTCTGGCATCCCGTACAAACCATCAGCGCAGCAATGGTCAACAACAGCGCAGGATGCCCTGACTTTGAATATGAATATGGCCCGGATTGCCGGCGGCTGAGACTCATACGTCGATCAGTCGTTGTAGTGTTTCAGCTTGCCAAGCAGACTCTTATGATATCCCTTGCGAAGCATGGCGGAGTCTTTGAGCGATTCGCCCGTGTGAATGTCGAGCAGTTCCATGGTCAACAGGTAGTCCCGTTGGTAGTCCCCGTTGCTAGTGGTTGTGCCGGATGTGATGCTGGTCGAGGAAGTCCTGTACTGGCACCCCTCGGTGCGCGAGGCGGGCGTCATCGGCAAGCCCGACGAGCAGTGGGGTGAGCTGCCCCATGCCTACGTCTCATTGCACCCGGACATGCCAGCAAC
>JANNGQ010000508.1:0-5446 GCA_031403975.1 Planctomycetota bacterium | reverse complement strand
CGCTGCGATGACCGAAATCCGGAGATGCTCAATGTCGAGAAAGCCGTCACGAATTTCGTGGAGGGGCATGTGATGGTGAGTTACGGGCTGCTGACAGAACTCTCGGTCAACAATGAGTTTCACTCGGGCGATCTGGTCACGGCACTCGGCAACGATGAAGTGCGAGTCGACGTACGAGTCCTCGGACCGCATTGGATTCGAGCGAGTGAGGTACAACTCTTCGCCAACGGCCATGTGCTTCGCGAGGCTGCGATTTCTGAATCGGCCGACACGAAATTGCCCATCGGTGTGAAGTGGCGCGGTTCGTGGACGATTCCGAAACCTCGGCACGATGTTCATCTTGTGGCCCTCGCGACCGGACCTGGGATCGGCGGACAGTATTGGCACACGGCCAAGCCTTATCAGACAGTCTCGCCCGATTGGGAGGCTCGCACTTTCGGCTGCAGCGGCGCAGTCTGGCTGGACATCGATAGCGACGGACACCGCACATCCGCTCGCGATTATGCTGAGCGACTGGTCACTGCCGCTGGCAACGATTGGGCGAAACTTATTGCCAGCCTGTCGACCTTCGACGAAGCCGTCGCATCGCAGGCAGCCCACCTGGTCCGTGTCTCCGGGACGTCGCCGCAGTCTGAGGCAGTACTCGAGGCGCTGATGACGGGAACCCCCGCGACGCGATCCGGCTTCCGTACTTTCGCGGAATCATGGCGTGAAAACGAAATTGCACGCGCGACACCGTGATGGAACCTACTGTAGACCCGCCGCTCCGTCGGCGGGAATTCCGTTCAAACACGTCGCGATCCGTTGCCGCCCGAATCCCAGCCGGCGGTGTCCCGGCGCGTCGGGAGACAACGGTTCCCCTGACGGCGGATTTGTTCCGGCCTGTAATCTGCGGCGTTCAGTCCAGTTTATTGTCAGGCGATTCTTTGCGTTTTGCCTGTCGACCGGGTACGCTGATGGTCCTTCACGGTCGCCGAAATTGCAGGGATGCGGAAAACTCCCTTCCTCGGCGGTGGCCGCCTCCGCCCGGTAGTGCTCCATTCCCACACGATTCTCCTGGTGATCAGCATGCGAAATGCGTTGTGCTGGCTGAGTTTCTCAATCCTGCTGACGTTGGCTTCTTCGGTCGAGGGTGCTCCTCAGGACCCGGCGACATCGGCGAAGAAGATCAGCTACTACCGATCGGTTCGCCCGATCCTGCAGCGTCAATGCTCCGGATGCCACTTCGACGGAAAGCGCGAAGGCGGTTTGTCCGTCGTGGCCGTCGGTGAACTGCTGAAAGGCGGAGAAGCAGGGCTGGCGATTACAGTCGGCAAGCCCGATGAAAGTTTGCTGGTCAAGAATATTTCCGGCGACGATCCGGCAATGCCGCTCAATGGAGATCCACTTTCGGCGGTTCAGATTCAGACACTTCGCTCCTGGATTGAACAGGGGGCCGAGGACGATACGCCGGCGGACGTCGGCGAAGAAATCACGGCCGAGCATCCGCCGGTCTATGTCACACCGCCCGTGGTCTCATCGTTGGACTATTCTCCAGACGGAAAGCTGCTGGCCGTTTCCGGATATCACGAAGTGCTGATTCACACGCTTGACGGAACGGCCGCACCGAAGCGGCTGATCGGGCGTGCCCAGCGGATTGAATCGGTGGCGTTCTCTCCGAACGGTCAACTCCTGGCTGTGGCCGGGGGAACTCCGTCACTGTTCGGTGAAGTGCAGTTATGGTCAGTGGCGGACGGCACGCTGCTGCATTCCATCACTTTGTCATACGACACGATGTTTGGTGTCTCATTCAACGCTGACGGAACATTGGTGGCGTTCGGCGGAGCGGACAACCGGGTGCGCGTGGCAAAGGTGGAGACCGGTGAAATCACGATGAGGATGGACGCTCATTCGGACTGGGTCCAGGGGACGACGTTTTCGCTGAATAACGATCACTTGATCAGCGTCAGCCGCGATCGTTCGATGAAGCTGATGATCGTGTCGAACGGCCAGTTCGTTGACAACATCACCAGCATCACTCCCGGTGCGCTGAAAGGCGGCCTGGTGGATGTGCAGAGACACCCCACACGTGAAGAAGTCTTTTCCGTCGGTGCCGACGGTGAGCCGCGGTTGTACAAGATCTTTCGCGAGAAGGCTCGACAGATCGGCGATGACTTCAACCTTGTTCGGGCGTACGCCGTGCTTCCAGGCCGGTTGTGTGACCTCGATGTTACGCCGTCGGGAAACAAATTCGTGGTGGGATCAAGTACGGCCGTCAGCGGTGCTGCGCGAGTTTATATGACGGAAGACGCGACAAAGTTTGTCGACATCCCGGGCCTGACCGCACCGGTGTTTGCGGTCAGCTTCCGTCCGGATGAACTGCAAGTGGCGGTCTCAGGATTCGACGGCCTCATTCGGCTGTGCAATGCAGAAACAGGTGTGGTTGAGAATACGTTTCCGGCGGCACCGTTGACACCGTCCGTGCCAGCGGTTCCCGTCGCCGGCGGTGGTTGAGTGTATTTTTTAACGCCCCGTCGGAGGCACCGACTGATTTCGCACTGTTCAATTCAAACAGCCGGTGCCTCCGGTCGGGCATTCAACGAGTAAAGTGCCCGAGGTCCACCAGAATTGTCCTGGTCCTGAACTTCAAGGTTGAAGAGAGAGCACGCATGATGACGTTCATTTCACGGTCCTGTCGGTGCGCGGCTTTTGTTGCCTCAGCCTTCATGCTGACGTCAGCCATGCCTGCTGACGATCAGCAGTCCGCCGATCCCGCAACTTCCGCCCGCACTTTTGTCAGGATTGAGGTCTATCCTTCCGATCTGACTCTGACATCCATCCGCGATTCCCGCCGGGTGCTTGTGACAGGCGTCACCGCCGACGGACAGCGGATCGATGTCAGCGACAAGGCCACGCTGACGACTCAGTCAACCGTGTGTCAGGTGGATGCGGCCGGTTATGTTGCTCCACTGGCGGCCGGTGACGGAACGATCGTTGTCGAAGCCGAGGGTCAGAGGTCGGCAATTCCGGTTCATGTGCTGTCCGCGGATATCGTTCCCGTGGACTTTATTCGGGAAGTCAATCCGATCCTTGGAAAAGTCGGGTGCAATACAGGAACGTGCCATGGTTCGCAGACCGGCAAGAATGGATTCAAACTGTCGCTGCGGGGCTATGATTCACTCTATGACTACAGAGCCCTTGTCGATGAACACTCCGGTCGCCGCTTCAACCGGTCGGAGCCATCGCAGAGCCTGATGCTGCTCAAACCGACTCAGGGAGTACCCCACGAAGGCGGCTTTCTGTTCGACGAGCAGTCTCGTTACTATCACATCCTGGAACAATGGATCGCGGAAGGCTGCCAGTACAAAGCTGACGCGGCCCGTGTGGTCGGCGTTGAGATTTTTCCGCCGACGCCGCTGCTGCAGCTGCGTCATGATCAGCAGCAGTTGATCGTCATCGCCCGATATGCGGACGGGACAACCCGCGACGTGACTCGTGAAGCTGTGTTCGATACCAGCAACTTTGAAGTGGCCACGGTTTCGAAACAGGGGCTGATCTCTGCCGTTCAGCGAGGAGAGGCGGCGGCTCTGGTGCGTTTCGAGGGCAGCTATGCGGCAGCTCCGATCTCGATTCTGGGCAACCGTGACGGCTACGAATGGACGCCGTCTGCGGAGCACAGTTTCGTGGACTCACTGGTGAATGCGAAACTGCAGCGGATGAAAATCCTGCCGTCTCCGGCCGCGGATGATGCAGAGTTCCTGCGACGAGTCTCCCTCGATATCGCCGGAATTCCCCCGACGCTGGACGAAGTCAGCGCCTTCGTTGCAGACCCCACCGAAGCCATTGCAAAGCGGACGGCAAAGATTGATCAGCTCCTCGCAAGTTCGTTCTATGTAGAACACTGGACGCTCAAATGGAGTGATCTGCTGCTCAACCGCCGCAAGACGGTGACAGAACGAGGCGTCTGGGCATTTCGAAACTGGATTCGCCAGTCGATTGCTGCCAACAGACCCTACGATCAGTTTGCTGAAGAGTTGATTACAGCCGGGGGCAGTGCCTTTGAAAGCCCCGCCGCAAATTACTTCCGCATTGCCCGCGAACCGAAACTGGTCATGGAAAACATGACTCAGGTGTTTCTTGGCACGCGTTTCAACTGCAATCAGTGCCATGACCATCCTTTCGAACGCTGGACTCAGCAGCAGTACTATGAACTGGCTGCCTATTTTGCGGACGTCGGTCGGCGACCGATGCCGGACGGCGATGAGTTTGTGTTCACAATGGCGGCTCCGGAAGCAGTCCTGAACCCCAGAACCAACCAGCCCGCCGTGCCCGGCTTTCCGTTTCAGCACAGCGGAACAATTAATGCCGCGGGAACACGCCGTGAGCAACTGGCGCAGTGGCTGACAGCTGACGAGAACTCTTATTTCGCGCGCAGCATCGTCAATCGGTACTGGAGCTATTTCCTCGGTCGCGGCATCATTGATCCGGTGGACGATATCCGCGCCGGCAATCCGGCGTCGAATCCTGAACTGCTGGCGGCACTGGAAAAGGACTTCGTCGCAAACGGATATGATCTGAAGCGGCTGATCCGACTGATCTGTACATCAGCCACGTACCAGCGCAGCCTGGATGCGAATCAATGGAACGAAGATGACTCGATCAACTTTTCTCATGCTCAGCCTCGACGATTGTCTGCCGAGCAGCTGTATGATTCGATCATTCAGGCCACTGGAGCGCCTCGTGCGCTGCCGGGTGTTCCGGCGGGATTCCGGGCGTCTGAGCTTCCGGACCCGCAGGTTGAGGTCGCGTTCCTGGACATGTTTGGCCGCCCGCCGCGTGAGTCTCCCTGTGAATGCGAGCGCAGCAGCGATGTCAGTCTGGGCCAGACGCTGAATATGGTGAACGGCCCTACAATCGGGGACGCCATCGCACATCCCGAAGGCATCATTGCGAGAACACTCGCCTCCGGTGCAACAAATGAAAAGCTGATCGACACGATTTATGTGTCAACACTCTGCCGCCGACCGTCTGCGGAGGAGCTGTCGCGGTCGGTCGAGTATTTCGGAACGGTCGGCACACCGAAGGAGGCTGCCGAGGATCTGATGTGGGCTCTGATCAACAGCCCGGCCTTCCTGTTCAACCGGTAACCGGGTTGTTGCGGTTCATGATGATCAGGGATCGTCGCGGTGTGTCATAGGACCTATGGGACTTATAGGACGTATGCAAGTTGGTTGACCATTCGATCGAGCAAGGCCGCTGAACAAAAAGCCCTTGTCACGTTCATGACAAGGGCTTGTGGTTGGCTGCGATGATTTGGACGAAGATCTGTCAGCCGAATTCCGGGCGTCGGCAGTCGAGCTGTTCTTTGAGGCGGGCCACAATGCTGGAGCGCCCAGGGCATCCCCGGTTTCAAGAAAGCCGAGACCTACATCGAGTTCAAAAATGGTGCCATCGGCGCCAAGAAGTG
>JANNGQ010000507.1:0-6541 GCA_031403975.1 Planctomycetota bacterium | reverse complement strand
CCTTCATACAGCAGAGGGGTCGAGAATTTCGAGCTGTCCCGTCCCGACCAGACCACATTTGTAGCGGAGACATCTCCTTTGCCTCCTGCCTTGACTGCGATCGAACCGCCGCCGCTCCCGGGACCGCCGCCAACGACAGCGTAGATCGTTGAGTCGGCCACGACGACACTGGTGTTGAACTGATTGGTTTCCATTGCGTTGCAAAACCACTTCAGTTTTCCGGTTGCCGGGTTGATCCCCCAGATTTCGTACGGTGCGCCGATGACAATGTCCGTACGGGCGTCGTCGACCTTCGAAACGGCAGGAGTGCCCCAGACGTTTCCCAGGCCGTCACCCTCAGCCCGCCACAGTTCTTCGCCCGTATTCTTATTCAGACCAACGACTGCGCGGGCCTCGGCACCGGCCGGCACAACCAGCACGTCTTCATGAATAATCGGACTTGACGATGATCCCCAGGCCATGTTGTCGGAACCGGTGCCGACACTGGCTTTCCAGAGTTCCGTTCCGTCGAGGTCATACGCGAGAACTCCCGACTTGCCGTAGAAGACATACACGTTCTTACCGTCTGAAACCGGAGTGTGCGAAGCATAGCCGTGTTCCGTTACACCCGGTCGCTCGTATACATCCTCTGGTAGCACAGCTTCGACCGCCTTCTCCCAGACAGTCTTTCCGGTTGCCCGCTCAACGCACACAAGATGGCGTTTCAGGTCTTTCATATCACCAATATCCTGCGGGTTCACTCCGTATCCGGAGTAGCACGTGACGAACACGCGATCACCGACAACGATCGGACACGACACGCCGGGCCCCGGAAGCGCCACTTTCCATTTGAGATTCTCAGTCTCGCTGAACGTCGTCGGCAACGGGTCAGTATCGGTACTGACGCCGGTTCCGTTCGGTCCGCGAAACCGCGTCCAGTCACTGGCGTGTGATGAAGCGACGATGCTGGCTGCGGCGATTCCCGCCAGGAAAACTTCAGTGAGCACTCTGCAAGAACGCATACAAACTCCTTGTGAATTTTCAGATCCCTATGAACCCTGAACATGTTGCGCAGGCTGCAGACGTGGCTGATTCTATGCACAGATCCCCGGATGAGCCAGCCGACAGACAACATCCCCAGTCAGGAGTCGTTCGGTTGGATTCGGCGGAAACGATCGATGGATCGTGCTTGTTTCACGCGAGCGACAGGGCATGAGCCTCGCCGCTTGCCTGCGCAGGTTCTCTGATTCCTATGGTGAACCTGATTTCAGGTCACCTGCGCGGATCACAATCAGCTGATCGGCATGAATGTGCTTCTGGAACGCGGCCTTTACGAGTTCCGGTGTCAGGCTGGCGATCCGTTTTTCTTCGTCCGAAGCGTGCGCAAACGTGCGGCCGAGGTGCAGATTCGCCAGGAGCTGCCCGGCGACTGCTCCGTCGGTCGTGCGCGACAACTTTCGGGATTCCAGCCAGGCAGTCTTGGCATCACTGAGTTCCTTGTCGGAAACGCCGTCGGCAAGGAACCTGTTCAGTTCCTCGAACGCCGCCTTCTCGACGGCATCCATGTTTGCCGGATTCGTAGTGGCATTGATCGAGAACCTTGCATCCGTGCCTTCACTGGGGATACTGACAGAAGACGTGACGCCATAGGACAATCCTTCCTTCTCGCGGATACGGTCTCCCAGCCGCGACGACAGAGTCCCGCTGCCAAGGATGAAGTTACCCAGCTGTAATGCCACGGCATCCTCATCGTTGTCGTTCAAGGGGAATGACAGCCCGACGACAAAAATGGCGTTCGCTTTGTCCGGAGTCACAATCTGTTCCTTCGCTCCCTTCAGGTCTGCACGAGCATCGCGGAGAATTGGCTGATATTCGGTGTTCGATTTCCAGTCCGTCAGCATGTCACGAATCGCGGACATCGCCGGTTCCGGTTCGAAGTCGCCGACAATTGCGATTTCTCCGGTTGCGGCGGAAATCTGCTCACGGTAGATCGCCATGACCTGATCAAGTGTCACGTTGTTTGTGTCTTCAGCCGTCTCCTTCATTGTGGACACATAGCGCACGTCACCTTTGGGATAGGACGAAAGCGAACGCGACAGCAGTTCTCCTGAAAGCGCGGACGGGTCCGTCTCCATCGTCGCAATCCGCGACACGTTGCTCAGCTTCATCTGTTTGAAGTCATCTTCGGGAAACGCCGGGTCACGAAGAATTTCGCCCAGAAGCCGGATTCCCTGCTCCAGAGAACTGCGGCGGGCTTCAATTGAGAACGACAGCCGGCCGGCGGATGATCCGCCACCGCCGCCTCGTCCACCGCGACGTCCTCCGCCACCGCCGCCGGAAATCCGGACGTTGATCGCATCCATCTCCTGCTGCAGTGCCTGACGATTCAGTCGCTTGGTTCCGGCCATCAGCATGGACGGAACCATTCCGGCAGCGATCGTCCGGCCTTTGAGTGAGTCTTCATTGCCATAGTGCAGTGTCAGCGACATCGCGACCGTTTCGCCGCGGTTCTTTTTCGGCAACAGTGCAATGCGGATACCGTCCTGTTCCAGGACGGTGGTCCGCGCGTCCAGATTCTCCGGTGTCGGATCGAAGGCTTCACCGGCAATGATGCTTTCACCGCCTTTGTAGTCCTTGACAACATCAGCAATCGACTCGACCGCAGGGATCGAAAGTCTCTGAGGCGTTTCTGAGGGGTAGAACACGCCGAGCGTCCGATTGTGCGACAGGAAGTACGTCTGCGCAACACGGTTGACGTCTTCCGGAGTGACCGCCTGAATCCGGTCGCGCTGCAGAAACAGCAACCGCCAGTCTCCCAAAGACGAAGCACTGCTTAATGCCGACGACATTGCGGACGCACTTGTCATGAGCTGTTCTGAACTGCGTTGAGCCCTCAGTTTCGCACGGTCAACTTCTTCGGTTGTGAACGCCGTGCTTCCGAGGTCTTCAATCGTCTTCAGAAGGACATCGCGGACTTCTTCGAGATTGCCTTCGGCCGGCGTGGCTGAGAAAAAGAACAATCCGGGATCGTGTGCGTTGTCGGACCGGCCGGATGCACTGGTCGCCAGTCTGGTTTCCACCAGAGCCTGATCCAGACGACCAATTTTGGTTTCGGAAATCACGCTGCCCAGAATCGACAGCGCCGGCCAGTCGGTATGAGCGGCGGCCGGCATATGAAACGCCGCGGAGACCGAACCAAGCCTGCCCACGCGCCGCAGGATCACCAGTCGTTCGCCGTCCTGGGCAGGTTCTTCCGTGTAGGCCGGATCGAGTTTCCGTTCAGGCCTGGGTATCGAGCCAAGATACTTCGTGACAAGTTCCAGAGCCTTCGCTTCTTCGAACCGTCCCGTGATGATCAGTACGACGTTATCCGGCTGATAATACTTGCGATAGAAGGCCTGGAGGTTGTCGATGGGCACTCGTTCAATGTCCGAACGATTCCCGATTGTCGTTTTGCCATAGTTGTGCCACTCGTAGGCCGCTGCCATCACTCGTTGATACAGAACGCCGTCAGGGCTGTTCTCGCCGCGTTCGAATTCGTTGCGGACAACTGTAAATTCCGACAGCAAGTCATCGCGATCGATGAAGCTGTTGACGAGCCGGTCTGATTCCATCTGAATGGCGAATTCCAGATTCTCGTCCGTCGCCGGCAGTGTCTCAAAATAGTTCGTGCGGTCCTGATTCGTCGTTCCGTTGAAACCGGCTCCGTGATCCCGCAGGGCTTTGGGAACCTCAGGGAACGTCGGCGTTCCCTTGAACACCAGGTGTTCCAGTAAATGCGCCAGACCCGCTTCGCCGTATCCTTCATGTCGGGATCCCACGAGCACGGTCATGTTGACTGTGATCGTGGGACGTGACTCCTCTGGAAACAGTAAGACCCGTGCGCCGTTGGATAGTCGATACTCCGTTACACCCTCAATCGTCACCATCTTCTCAGGCGCATCAGCACCAGTCGCCGAAGCCGTCAACGACACCAGCAGTGCCGCAGAAATTAAGCGAGCCATTGAACCCCCCCGATCCGAAGACTGCTGCAGAACAAAACGCACTATTGTGCAAACCGAAAGTCTACCCGGCACGCAATGAGACTCCCAACTGTCGAGGCCGACAAAATTCCGGATCAATTGCGAATCCAGCCCGTTGGGACAATGCGTTGCAGCGAGGTATCATGGTCCCGCCATCAACTCATCGAATCAATGGAACGGGTGTCGCAATGGAATATCAGGATTTTGCGTCCTTCACTCGCGTGACGGCGTTGCTGTTCTGCAGTCTCCTGCTGAAAACTGGATCGGCATCCGGACAAGACCCGAGCGGCGAGATTGCGTTGTTCGATGGCAAATCTCTGGATGGATGGGAAGGTGACCCGGCTCATTGGCGAGTTGAGGACGGGGCGATCGTCGGGGAGATTCCGAAAGGGGAATCGCTGAACAGGAACACCTGGCTCGTCTGGCGCGGCGGAGAACTGGCGGATTTTGATCTGCAGCTGCAGTTCAGACTGACAGGCCTGCTGGCAGCGAATTCGGGAATTCAGTTTCGGTGCCAGGTTGACAACGTTGATCATGTCTCGGGCTATCAGGCCGATCTGGACATGGGAGCAACGTGGCTCGGCCGAATCTATGACGAACACGGCCGGGCGTTGCTGGTGGAACGAGGAAGTCGAGTCCGGATTCTGCCCGACGGTGTCCGTCAAGAACAATCATTTGCGCCGGCGAATCAGTATGCCGTGCTGTTTCGCGAGAACGAATGGAACGACTATCGAATCGTCGCGATCGGTGACTACATCGGTGTGTACGTCAATGGAACTCTGTTCAGCGAACTGCAGGATCAGCAGAGCGACGAACAGGACTTGAAGGGGTCGCTGGCATTTCAGCTTCACAGTGGACCTGAGACTCGGATTGAATTTCGTAATATTCAACTGGAGCCGTTGAATGACGTTCTCCTTCGACCAAGAAGGAAGGGTCGTAATTTCACCGAGTACCGACTCGATGAATCGTGGTTTCCGCAACCGCCTAAGCCGGATCAAACAATCGTCGGCATTGTTCCGGCAGGTGCTGATGGCAATCCGTTGAATCTTGGATTTGAATCAGGAGACCTGACCGGCTGGACCGCCACAGGAGACGCCTTTCGCGACCAGCCCGTAAAAGTTGACGGGATCGCCGGCCGGTGGCCAGGGCAGATCAGCAACAAGAACGGAGACAGATTCATAGGTGGTTTCGAAGTCGTGCAGGATCGCGGGGTCGGCACGCTGACTTCATCGAAATTCAAAGTCACGCATCCCTACGGCAGCTTTCTGATCGGCGGCGGTGAGGCTCCTTCGACTCGCGTGGATTTGATTCAAGTGGGCGACGACGGGACTGATGAAGCCGTGATTTTTACGGCCGTCGGCAGGAATCAGGAACAGATGCGTCGCGTCGCTGTCGACCTGCAGGAGTGGAAGGACCAAACGATCGCCGTGCATCTTGTCGATGAAAACCCGGGCGGTTGGGGGCATCTGAATTTTGATGATTTTCGATTCCACGACGAACCGCCTGGCGACGTCGATGGAGTCTCATCATGGCGGTCAACATTCAATCCGGTGCTCCAGCATCTGGTTCGCAACTCTGTTGAATCAGATGCCGGCAAGCGCGGCTCTGAAACCGCCTCGCAGATGTTTGTCCCCCAGGGGTTCTGCGTTGATGTTGTAGCGACTGAGCCTGAGCTTCATCAGCCGATGGCGTTCACGTTTGACGCCCGAGGCCGACTGTGGGTTGTCGAAGGACATTCGTATCCTCAAAAGCGACCGGAAGGCGAAGGCCTGGATCGGATCCTGATTTTCTCGGACGCGGATCATGACGGCAGCTTCGAAAGTCTGAATGTTTTCATGGAAGGGCTGAACCTTGTCAGCGGCCTTGAAGTCGGCCACGGCGGCGTCTGGGTCGGCGCGGCTCCGCAATTGCTGTTTGTTCCGGATCGCAACAGCGACGACAAACCGGATACCGACCCGCAGGTGCTGCTGGAGGGATTTGGTTACGCGGATACTCATGAAACGCTGAACAGCTTCATGTGGGGGCCGGACGGCTGGCTGTACGGCAATCAGGGCGTTTTCAACACGTCGCAGATCGGGAAGCCGGATGCAGCCGATGACCAGAGGCTGTCGCTCAGCGCCGGAGTCTGGCGGTATCATCCGACGAAGCATGTGTTTGAAGTGTTCGCCCATGGCGGCAGCAACCAGTGGGGCCTGGACTACGACGACTTCGGCCAGATCTTCATGACGCATTGCCGCAGCTTCTGGGGAAAGGGATCAACGACGCACGTGATTCAGGGCGGCCACTACTGGAATCAGGTCAATGCCGGACATGCACCTTTCATTTCGGCTGAAGGTCTGCCGGATCTGCCTGCGATGAAGAATTTCCTGCTCGCGTCGGCTCGGTACGATCATGGCGAAGGCGGTGCCGGCAAACCGGGTACGGACGTGGTCCATGGCGGCCATTCGCACGTCGGCACGATGATCTATCTCGGCGACAACTGGCCGGCTGAGTATCGCAATCACCTGTTCACACACAATCTTCATGGACATCAGATCAAC
>JANNGQ010000506.1:0-1860 GCA_031403975.1 Planctomycetota bacterium | reverse complement strand
GGATGTCTATTGGCCATCGGCTGTGCGTCGATGTTGTTCTCAATGTTGCCCGCTGAAGTACAGGGTGGTCGAATCGGAGTGGGTGTGGGAGCGATGTTATGTATGTTTGGCGGACTGATGATCCATTCTGCTCGATCGAAGAGCATTACGCATCGCGTCGACTTCTTTGAAAACGGTGTCAAGATCTGTGGTGGCCCAAACTGTGGATCCTGGTTGTTTCAGGATCTTGAGCAATTCGCCGTCACAATCATTCTGGCTGGACCGTGGCTCAGCCTGAAGGCCGCTTACTTTTGCCTCATGAGCCTCTGTCATACAGTTGTCATCTGGAATGTTGACGGCGTCGTTGTATCGTCACATGATTTTCTGTCGGGCGGTGGCGGAGTTCGCTTGTCTGCCGACGGCCAGATGGTTGTGAACGCAGGCGGCATGAAAGTCGCCAAACTTGAAGCGATCGCTGAGGCTGCCAATTCCGCGTTGGGAACACAAGTCTCCACCATCGTACAAGCGTGATGGACCGTTTGAGCAACACTCGTTCGATGCCGTCTCACACCACGGTTTCGCCTGGGTGTGCTGATTTGAAATCACCGCCATGCGCTCTACGATGCGTCCGTATGCGGAGTGACGGCTGAGACGCCTCATTGCGTCAGCGTTGTACTCTGGTGTTTCCAGAATCGTGGACAAAAGGACGTGAAGTGGCATCTCTTGATGAAAAATGTCAGCAACAGAAATCGTTGCTCGATCAACAGACTCGTGAACTCGTCCAGTGGCACTTCGGCGACGATACCGGCTGCGATTTCTGGCTGGAAAAGAAGCAGACATTCGACTTCGATCCGTTGAAAGAAGTCCACTGCTTTGACGACCTCAAGAAGTTTCCACTGTTCGAGGACGAGTGGCTTCGCGGTGGCCCGATGCGGCGGTGGGTGCCGAAACCGTATCAGGACAAGCCGATTTACGTCTTTGAAACCGGTGGCACGACCGGAATTCCGAAGTCCCGTGTCGTCGTGGAAGATCATCGCATCGACTACGAGATGTTCAGCGCGACGTTGCCGGATGAGTCCTTTCCGAGGGGCGCGAACTGGCTGATGCTTGGGCCGTCGGGGCCTCGGCGATTGCGGCTGGCGATCGAGCATCTCTGCCAGTTCCGCGGCGGCATCTGCTTCTGCGTGGACCTCGATCCCCGCTGGGTCGTCAAGCTGCTGAAGAAAGGCAAGGTCGACGATGCGAAAGAATACAGCGCTCACTGCATCGATCAGGCATTGTCAATCATGAACAACGACATCCAGTGCATGTTCACGACGCCCAAGCTGCTGGAGGCACTGGCGCTGCGTCTGATGGATCAGGGCAGCAGCATCGAAGAAGCGGGAATCAAAGGAATCTTCTGCGGCGGAACCGAGTTCACTCAGCAGTGGTATCGCTTCGCCCGCGAGGAACTGCTCGGCCCGAATGTCTATATCACGCCGACTTACGGCAACACTCTGATGGGACTGGCCTGTGGCAAGCCTCACGATCCGGCGGACAACTTCAAGATCACCTACTTCGCGCCTCAGCCTCGCGCTGTGATTGAAGTTGTGGATTTCGATGATCACAACAAACTTGTCGACTATGACAAAACCGGACGCGTTAAGCTCTACACGATGACGAAAGAACTGTTTGTCCCCGGTTTTCTCGAACGCGACGAAGGCGAACGGGAACGCCCTCACGACAAATACCCCTGGGACGGCGTCAGCTGCGTGCGACCGTATCACGTGTTTGCGAAAACGACGACGGTGGGGGTGTATTAGCTCTTCATCGCACATTACCGCCACCGGGCCCGCCCCGGTGGTTCAACGGCTTTTGCGCTAGTCGCGTTAGTCGATCGCC
>JANNGQ010000505.1:0-4598 GCA_031403975.1 Planctomycetota bacterium | reverse complement strand
GCAATTCATCGAGGGCTTACAATACCGCGGCCCACAGCAGTGGGAACGACATGAATTCATCGGATCAGGGATTCGTGCCGGTCGGCGGACTTCCTTCTGGTGCAGGAGCAGGAGGAGTGCCTTCTGTTGCTGGAACTTCCGGAGTTGCCGCCGGAACTGCTCCCTCCGTGGTGGGCACTTCTGGTACAGGTGAGTCGCCGGGTGTATTGACCGGGGCCGTACTGCCGTCTGTCGGTGTCGTCGGGGCTGCAGTATCTGTCGGCGTGTCTGATGAGGCACCGACAGCGGGTTTTGCGGCGCCGGTCGTCGGAGAGGTCGGGTCGGTGGCGGGCGGCAAAGAAGCGTCCGGAGACTTCGTCTCGCCAGCGGGCGTTCCAGCGTCGTCGCCGGCTTTTTTCTCGTCATCGCCGGACGTTGCGGAACCAAGTTCTCCGTCGCCGGTTCCATCTTTCGCGTCGTCTTTTACGCCGGCATCCGGGTTGGCGATAAACAGCTCGGACCCCGTCTTTCGTGATTCCACGTCACGTCGCATCATCATTCCGAGACCACCGGCCAGCAGGACCCAAACTACTGCCAGCACGATCGTGATTCGTGTAAACATATCACCGGCGCGTGTACCGAACGCGCTCTGGCCGCCCATGCCGCCGAACGCTCCGGCAAGACCGCCGCCTCGACCCCGCTGAATCAGGACCAGCAGAACCATGAACAGGCTGATCATGATGAGGACAAACGACAGAGTAATGATTAAGAATGACATCGGACTGAAAACTCCACACAAAACATTTCTGCGATCTCGATCGTTTCGGGCAACGGCACACGGGGAGTGGGATCAAGACTGGAATAAGCCAGGCTAATTCTGCAACTTCCGTGCCGCCTCAATGATAGGCACGAAGGTCGCCGATTTCAGACTGGCGCCGCCGACCAATGCCCCGTCGACGTTTGGCTGACCCAGCAGTGACACTGCATTGTCAGCCTTGACGCTGCCTCCATAGAGTATGCGGACTTTTTCGGAAAACCCGGAACTATAGCGGCGGGCCAGCCATTTGCGAAGATGTTCATGAGCGGATTCAGCTTGTTCGGGAGTTGCTGTCACGCCGGTCCCGATCGCCCAAACCGGTTCGTAGGCGATCGCCAGAGTCGCTGCATCGGCCTCGGGCACTGCAGAAAGCCCGCCATCCAGCTGTCGATCCAGCACTTCTTCCGTCTGCCCGGACTGCCGTTCGCTCAGCAACTCGCCAACACAGAGGACAGGAATCAGACCACCGGCGATCGCTGAACGGACTTTGCGGTTGATGGTTGCGTCGGACTCCCGCATCACATGACGCCGTTCACTGTGACCGAGGATGACATATCGGCAACCGCAGTCTCGGAGCATTTCAACGGACACTTCGCCGGTGAACGCCCCCGGAGCCTCAAAGTAACAATCCTGCGAGCCCAAACGTACCGCGCTTCCGCGGAGTTTTTCCGCGACCGGTATCAGATATGGAAAAGGCGGGCAAACGAGAACTTCGACACCGACCTCCTCCTGAAAAACAGTTGCGGCCAGTTCCCCCGCCAGAGTCACTCCGGACTGACGAGTCGTGTTCATCTTCCAGTTACCGGCAATCAGGAACCGTCGCATGTGTGAGCTTTGAGTTTGGGAAAAAACACCGTAGTTTGGCCCCATCCGGCATCGCCGTGAAGGGTTTTCCTCAATGACACATGAGGGAATGGGTTCGTGGCCGGAGTCGTGAGACTTCGGAGTCGCCTGGTCACTTCCGAATCCCCACGAATCCGGCTACAAGAATCGTGCAGGGTGTTGCCCGTCCTGCGGAAATGCCCGGCCTACTTCAGAGGCTCGCTTCTCGGGTATGATCCCAGAATCTCCAGTCGATCCGGAGGCAGACCTTCCAGTTCTTTCAGCGTTTTCTTGATCCGGGCTTCGGAAACATGGCCTTCGAAATCAAGAAAGAACAGATACCCGACCGCAGGCTGCCGCAACGGGAATGACTCAATCCACGTCAGGTTGATCTTGTTCCTGCTGAAGATTTCCAGAGCCTCTGAGAGCGATCCAGGACGATGAGGAATCTGCAGGAGTACAGCCGTGCGATCTGAGCCGGTCGGTTCGGCTACTGTATCACCGATGACCGCAAAGCGGGTGATATTGCTCTGATTATCTTCGATGCATTCCGCCACAATCGGTACGTCGTACTGAATGGCGGCCTGCCAGCTGGCCACTGCGGCGACGTTTGGTTTATCGCGCGCCAGCTGAGCGGCTGTCGAGGTGCTGGTCACTTCGATCTGACGGGCGTGAGGCATATTCTTTGAGAGCCAGTCGCGACATTGAGACAATGCCTGAGGCTTGCTGTAGATTTCAGTGATGTCACCGCGGTCACATCGCGCCAGCAGGTTGTGATGCACATGCACCTGGACCTCTCCACAGATCCGCAGAGGCAGTCGAGTGAACATATCCAGCGTGTCAACGATGCGACCGTCTGTGCTGTTCTCGATCGGCACCAGCCCGAAATCGACATGCCCACGGTTCACTTCTTCAAAAACCGTGGCGATTGTGCTGACGGGAATCAGGTCCGCCGCTTCGCCGAATCGTGAGATCGCCGCCTGGTGAGTAAAACTGTATGCCGGGCCGAGATACGCCACTCGAATGCTCTTGATTCGCTGACGACCAGCGCTCAGCAGTGGTCGGAAAATTGTCTTGATTTCGGCCGAAGTGAGCGGCCCTTCGTTCTTTCCGTCGATCATGCCCCAGACCTGTTGCTGGTCAAAATCACTGAAGATAATCTTGGACGGCGTCTGCACTCCTTTCATTTTCTGCAGGTAGAGCGACGCGCGCCGGTTGACCAGTGCGACCAATTGCTCATCCGCCTGCATCAATTCCTCTCCCAGAGTCAGCGGAATCACGGGCGCTGCGACTGGTTTTACGACAGGTTTCGGCCTCGGCGGTGCCGCGGATTTGGCGGATTTTTTGACGACAGCCTTGCTGGATGCTTTCTTAATAGACTTTTTCACAGGTCGCGGCTTCGGTGCCGGCTTCGAGAGAGCCTTTTTCGCGACTTTCTTCACCTGTGTCTTCGGAATTGGTTTCTTTGCCATCAGCCAGTCCAGCTCGCGAGTGAGTTTAGGCGAATGCTCAGACGTGCTGATCGGCTCTTCTGTTTGACCCCGCACGAGTGAACGAGCGAAACCACACCCGCCCGACAGCACTGACCGATCCTGCGGACCAGTAAGCGCGGGGCTGAACCTCGCCTCAGAATAGACTCGCGACCTTGTACAACTGCAGTTTTGGCGTGTCAAGCGGGTGGATCACGGTCCTTGAAATCCGTCAGACTTCTGGCAAGAAAAGGCCGTAGCGCATTGGCACACCTCAGTTTTCGGGAGCTCGCAGTCGTGAGTTTTCACGTTTTCCGAACTCTCACAAGGTCTCCTGCCGGACGTTTCAATCACGATGTGAGGGCTACTTGCCGGTCACCGTACTGACCTTTGAAGATCGAATGCCACAGTGGCACCGTAATTGAAGACCGACCTCGGGTGCCACGAAGGCAGCATCTCAGCCGCGACGGAGCACATCATGCCACTGCCAGTCTGGCATTACTCGTCGCGCAGATGGACTCATGTCATGATGTAAAGTCCTACTGTTATGGGTTTTGTGTCCAACATGTCGAACCGGCATGGAACATGCTGTTTTGCGGGTGCGGCTGTCGAATCACGATTTGATACCAGCGCTCGGCCAATGGCGGACGGCACAATCGGGGCAATTTGCCAGATGCTGTGCGCAGGAACTGTGTCGACACCAACTCAACCAACTCCATTTTTACTGACACGAGCAATTACAGGACTTCCTGACCATGGCTGTCTCCGGCGAAAAAATCATCGGCATCGATCTTGGCACGACAAACTCCGTCGTTTCGATCATGGAGGGTGGCGAACCTCGAGTCATTGCGAATCAGGAAGGAAGTCGCACGACACCGAGCGTGATTGCGTTTACAACCAAGGGAGAAACGCTGGTGGGTGAGCCGGCAAAACGTCAGGCCGTCACCAACCCTCAGAACACAATCTATTCGATCAAGCGATTCATGGGACGCCGGCACCGCGAAGTGGAGTCCGAGGAGAAGCTGGTTTCTTACAAAGTGGTGGGTGGCCAGTCGGATTATGTGAAAGTCAATATTCACGGTAAGGAACATACACCTCCCGAGATTTCCGCGATGGTGCTGCGGAAACTGAAGGAAGCGGCGGAGAACCATCTGGGTCACAAGGTCAACAAGGCCGTGATCACGGTTCCGGCGTATTTCAACGACGCTCAACGGCAGGCGACCAAGGATGCCGGTCAGATCGCGGGACTTGAAGTCGCCCGTATTATCAACGAGCCGACCGCAGCGGCCCTCGCATACGGGCTGGACAAGAAGAAGGAAGAGAAGATATGTGTCTTCGACCTTGGCGGCGGAACGTTCGATGTGTCAATTCTGGAAGTCGGCGATGAGCTTGTGGAAGTGCTCAGCACGAACGGTGACACGCACCTCGGCGGCGACGATTTCGACGAAGTGCTGATCGACTACATCGCTTCCGAATTCAAAAAGGAGCAGAGCATCGATCTTCGCAAAGAC
>JANNGQ010000504.1:0-1616 GCA_031403975.1 Planctomycetota bacterium | reverse complement strand
AGTAGAATCCTGTGCCGATCAGAACTTCGTCCATGCGCTGCTGGGGACCAACGTGAATTGAATTGCCGTTGTGAGTGGCACCAAGACCGCGGCGCGCAGTGTAGAGGTCCTCTCGCAGCGGATTCCAGATGACTCCGCATTCTGCCTGGCCGCGATGAAAATAGGCGATGGAGACTGCGAAATGCGGAATGTGATGCGCGAAGTTGGTCGTGCCGTCCAGAGGGTCGATCACCCATAGATGTTCGGCGTCGATGCTGCCTGAGTTCTCTTCCTCACCAAGGATCTCATGGTCCGGAAACGCGGCCTGAATGACTCCGGCGATGCATCGCTCGGCCGCTACGTCTGCGTCGGTCACCAGATCGGCGATGCCCTTGCTGCGGACAGTGAAACCGTCATGAAAAAAGCGAGACAGGAGGATTCCTGCCTCGCACGCGGCGGTCAGGGCGATTTCGAATTGTGCGGGCATCGAGCCTCATCCCACTCGGCATTCCGGCAGTGTGGGCCAAATTGATCAACGATTACTTCTTCACGACCCAGATATTGCGGTACACCACGGGATTGCTGTGACCTTGAAGATAGATCACATCCGGCCCGGGGCCTTCTGGGTTCTTGCCGGGCGTACCGTGCGTCAGTTCCAGATCTTTGTGGATCTCGATGCCGTTCTGTCGGATGGTGACGCGGGCATTTTTTACTTTCTTGTCACCTTTAAATTTCGAGGCTGTGAAATCCATATCGTAGGTCTGCCAGGTCAGCGGCGGGAAGCAGGCATTCACAGCAGGCCGAGCGATGGAATAGATGCCGCCACATTCGTTGTTTTCGCCTTCGAGCCCGAAAGAATCCAGCACCTGACATTCGTAGCGACCCTGGATGTAAACACCGCTGTTGCCTCGCTCCTGGCCGCGAGCGGTCGGCTTGAACGGCGTCCGGAATTCGATGTGCAGAGTGTGGTCACCGAATTTCTCTTTGGTCTCACAGTCGGCCGCCAGCAGATCCTTCATCGTGATTTTGCCGCGTTCGAACTGGTCGGCAGACGTTCCGTCAAACAGGACAATCGCTCCCTCAGGTGCTTTTTCGCCGATCGTCGGACTCGTCCGTTCGACTTTCTTCAGAGTTCCGACAACTGCCCCTTCCTTCGAATGCAGCACAACTTCGTCGTTCTTAATGATCGCATAGCCATGCTCCTCTGCGACGAGCTTTGTCGCTCCGTCAACAGTACTGCCGCTGGCCCGGAATTTCTCTTCGCAGTTCCAGCCGTCGCCGGGCAGCCCTCCCGGATAGGCAACTCCGTCAAACTTCTGTTCTCCGAGTGCGATCACCTGAAGCCCAAGCTTAATCGTCTCGCCGTCGTGCTTCATTTCACCCGCGTACTCTCCCTGCACGCCGTAGTCGGCGCCAGCATCTTCAACGGTCAGAAATGTGTCTTCAGCGATGGCCGAGGACAGCAGAAGCGGCAACAGCGCCAGGAAACAGCCAGTCAGTCTTTTCATACGAAACACCCGATCTTCGCCGCCATCTCCGGTCTGCTGCGGTGCCAGCGACTCACAGGAGAGTCGCTCAGTCATGAGGCACGAGACGGACATCGAGATGTCACGCAGCGGATTGTCTGCACAGGCTCG
>JANNGQ010000503.1:0-3743 GCA_031403975.1 Planctomycetota bacterium | reverse complement strand
TCAACTGACTTGCCAACGGGGGAGAGGGCCAGGGTGAAGGGGGAAACGCTGAAGCTTCAACGACGTCATGTTACGAACATCCGCGTTCCTGCGCGCGTCAAGCCCCCTCATCCGGCCTTCGGCCACCTTCTCCCCCGATCTCGGGGGAGAAAGGACGTGAAGACAACGTCGTATGACAGTTCCGGAAACATGGTGGGCGGCCCCAATCCGTTCGACACACCCTCATCGCCCGCTTGGCGATGTACCCAGTCGGCGTTCCAGCCGACCGGCCAGCAGTGACAATGGGTAACTCATTGCGAGATACAGCAATGCGGTCAGTATCCCCAGCTCAACAATCGCCCCGGTGTTGCGGGCGTGGATGTAGTATTGTTTCGACAGCTCAACCACCGTGATGACGCTGCACACGGCCGTATCCTTGAACAATGCAATGAAGTCGTTCGTGACCGGCGGAATCACGATCCGAGTTGCCTGAGGAACGATAATCCGCCGCAGCGCGAGGTTGCGGGTCATCCCCAGCGACAATGCCGCTTCCATCTGGCCTTTCGGAACCGCCTGCAGACCAGCTCGGTAGATTTCCGCTTCGTAGGCTGAGTAATTGATCGCCAGGCCAAGCACGGCCGACCAGAACGCGCTGATGCTGAAGTGACTGCCGGGGATGAGAACGCTGAGCGTCTCCGGGACGAGGAAATAGATCACATACAGCTGCAGCACCAGCGGCGTGCCGCGGACCAGTTCGACATAGACTGTTGCCGGAGTCGCGAAGTACCACTTTCCGTACAGACGCAGCAGTGCCATGATCAGACCGATCATCACCGCCAGCGGCATTGCGGTGACGGACAACAGCACCGTCATTCCCGCGGCCTTCACCAGAAACCAGCCGCGTTGAGTGATGACACGGAAACCTCGAAGATTCTGCGATGTCTGCGGTCTGGTCGCCTCTGAGGGATTTGAAGCATCACGGGCCGACGCCTGGTCGGCGGGCAAATCGTTCGACGAAGGGAGACCGGCGAAACCACCATCGGCAGACAACTCGAGAGCCCGCATTGCCTGGACTTCATTCCACATTCCATAGCGTTCGAAGATCTTCCGCAATCGCCCGTCGCGGAATCCTGCAAGAATCGCATCGTTGACGGCAGTCAACAGCTCGGAGTCTTCTTTTCGAACCAGGGCGACGTAGAAGCCTCGACCAACCGGGGGGCCCACGGCGCGGAGCTTTGGAAAACCATTCCTGTAGAACAGCCAGATCGGAAGGTCCTGCACATTCGCATCGATATTGTCGGTACCCAGTTCGGTGCCGCGCATAGCGTCGGTGACGCCATCGAAGAGAGCGAGGTCCACGCGTTCGCCGGCAAACGCCACGGTATAGTCTTCCGCCGCCGCTCCGCCGAGCAGGGAGACTTTGCGATTTCTTCCGGCAGGCTGTTTCAGCAGATCGTCCCAGGACTGAATTGAATCATCGTCGACGCGGGCGAGCAGCTGCAGTTCGTAGATGTAGTAGGGGATCGAAGTGCCGTAGCGTTCGGCTCGTCCCGGATTCCACTCGAATCCGTTCAGGACGATGTCGATGTCGCCTCGGCCGAGCAGGTCGGGAAGCTTGTCCCACTGTCCCTGCTGAAATTGAGCCTTCACGCCGATATGGGCTGCGATCAGTTCCGCGAGCTCGACTTCAAATCCGATCAACCGGTTTGCATCGTCCTCCGCAGGGTACACATACGGACCGCCGCCTTCCTGATCGGCCCCCCAGATCAGCGTGCCTTTGGCTCGAAGCGACTCAACAGAATCGGTCTGAGCCGGTAACACATCGCCGATCGTCAGCAGGATTACGAACGCAAACAGCAGTCGCGGCAGTCGGTCCAAAAAGATGACTCCTTTAGGAGCGGGATGGCGCTAGCCACCGGTGTTTGTTCCCGACAATGCTGCAAAAGAACCGCCGGCTAGCGCCTGGCCGCTCGGTGTTACGACGCGATGTCCATGCCATTCGAGGTGAACCCGGTGGCGGGAATGCGTTGCGTGACGGATCATTCGGCTGCCGCCGCGGCCTTTGCGGCGTCGAAATCCAGTGTCTTCTGCCGGTCATCTTTCTTCTCCAGCTCCCGAAACAGAAAGCTGGGCTGAATGTCCTTATTGTTCTGATACTTGCCGGAATGATATTCGGTGATTTCGCCTTCGACGGTATGGTAAAAAACCTGACAGACCTGTACGCCGGGATAAATGCGGATCGGCTGAATGGCGATCATTTCCAGAGTCCAGAAGCCGCAGAAGCCGACGTCGCCGAATCCGGCCGTGACGTGGACAAACATACCCAGTCGTCCGATCGATGATCGACCTTCCAGCATCGGAACGAGATTTCTGGTTTCTGTGTATTCGATCGTACGGCCGAGATACATCTGATTCGGCTGCAGCACTATTCCTTCCGGCGGGATTGTGATCCGGCGGAAGCGATTAGGACGCTTCATGTCGAGCACGATTTCTTCGTAGACGAGGAGCTCATCGTGCAGCCGCAGGTTATAGCTGTTGGGGTTCAGTTGAACTTCGTTGAAAGGGTCGATCCGGATGTCGCGACCCAGGCGAGCCTTGATTTCGCTGCCGCTCAGAATCATGGAACACCTGCCGCTCGGTGAACCCGGAGACGGCCGCTGAAGGATGAGGACTGGAAGTGGTCTGCCACGAGGAAACGGTCTCGCGATTTACGGCGCAGATGCACCGGATCAAGGCAGAGTAAGTCAGCGCGGATGTGGATTCAACCAGATCGGCGCAACAGGACTATTCTTCGCCCAGCCAGTCCATGATGAATTCGTCTTCGCCCGATGCACGGCGAGTGTGTTTGACGCGTGCCGACGACGAACCTGAAGCCTTCGGCATCTTGGTCCTTGATGGGCGCTCCATTTCCAGGCCGGCTTTTTCCATCAGGCTTCGGGCGAATGGGTGTTCTTCTTCAGGTGCCGGTGCATCGCCCGTCACGATGTACTCGATCCGGAAGCAGTGTTTTGCGATCTGGACTTCGTCACCCGGCGTCAGAACTCGGGACGCACAGCGCTCTCCATTGACTTTGATCCCGTTGCTGCTGCCCAGATCCCGGATGTGCCAGTAGCCTTCCTTCAGCTCGAACTCGCAGTGGTGCGAGGAGACATTCTGGAAGTCCAGCTTGATGTCGCATGACGAACGGCGTCCGACGAGGAGTTTCGCTCCCGTCATTGGGATCGCATCACCGCCGCCGCAGGGAATCAGTTGCCCAAGCATTGTCGAACGCATCTCCGTCATCGTTCAAATGCTCACCCTCTCCGAAGTTCGGAAAGCCGCTGCGATAAGCTTTGATCAAAGGGTATGGATTTCAGGATTTGTCACAGGTACGACAAGATCATTGAAAGGAACAGACCATTCCGAAAGAATCTGATTCGGGCAGCTGAAGTGCTGAAAGAGTCCCTGGCCCAGACCGGCCGGATGGCAAGATCGCCAACGCCGTGAGACTACCGCACGGGATTCTGCCGGTCAAACTTTTTGGACCGCAGAAATGCGGAAATTCCTGACAGTTGCTATCGACCGCCGGTTGCGGACAATGGCGACCGTCGGCAGAGGGACAGGCGTTCGCTGAGTCGCAAGGCTCAGAGGAAAGTCCGGGCTCCACAGGACACGGTGGTGGGTAATTCCCACCGTCCGCGAGGATCGGGAAAGTGCAACAGAAAGTAAACCGCCGATCGGAAGGCCGCTTGCGGCCTTCAGGAGGTAAGGGTGAAACGGTGCGG
>JANNGQ010000502.1:0-2329 GCA_031403975.1 Planctomycetota bacterium | reverse complement strand
TTCTGTTCCACGGCTGCCCGCGTCATCCATTGACAGCGTTTTCGCCAGCTTGATCGACTCCAATCGCGATCACTGGTACTGGAGCGTTTAGGAAGCGAACCGCGAGACGGGACATTCTCCATTCGGTCAACATCACCTACTTCGACAATAGGCGTCGCACGACGGGGGCGAGACATCTCTCAATGTTCTGTCCGTCACTGCCATATTCTTCTCTCAGTTGTTCGAACGATCTGTTGAATCGCTCTTCGGCGGCCGCGTCGCCAGCCAAGTGTCGGGCCCAACCCCAATGAAATGTTGCCGCATACCAGTTTCCGATCGATTCCATCGCTTCCGCGCGCTGTTTGTGCATCTGCGGATCGGGTCTCGACTTAGCGAGGCGATATGATTCTTCGGACGGATTGGAGCCCTCTCTCCATGCATCCCAAATCGTAACAGTGCCGTCTTCATGCCCTAATGCAACCTGGCTGTCAGCCGGGTGCACGGCAAGACAAAGGATCGGCGACTTCGCTTCAATTGCCATTAACTCGTCGCCAGTGTCCACATCCCAGAATGTGACGATGACGTCGCCGCTCGTCGACACAATTCGATCTCCGCTTGCGGAGAAGCAGAACCTTGTGATTCTGTCATTGCCGCCATTCAACCAGGAAACCACGTTCCCCGTCGCAGTGTCTCGAACCACGATGTCCCCTCCAATCGCATGAGCGAAGTATTCACTGCCTGGGCTGAATCGAATGCACTGGCCAATTGCATCCGAGAAATCGCTGCGCGACTCTTCCCGTTGCGGCCACCCGGCGATTCGCCGAATTACATCTCCTGACGCAACACTCGAAAACAATACCTCTCCTCCTCTGTCCTCGAACACGACAACACTCTGATGAGTGTCAAGATCCAGTGACAGTGCTGATGCGGCAAATGTGTTCATTGTTGCAAGAGTGATAGTGTCCAGACGGCTGACGATGCCCGTTGTCGCTGTTCTGATGATGATCTGACTCAAAGAACCGCACCGTACATCGTCCAGCGGTTCATTAAACTGTCGCGAACTCATTTTTCGCCCACCGGAGACTTCCCAGCACACCAGTTCACCGTTCTCGGCAATCGAAACAAGTCGGTTGCCGTTCTCATTGAAAGCGACCCCGGAAAAGCGGGATTCGTGACCCTCAAGACGCAACAAGTTGAGTGACGAACTGGAATTCCACAGCGTTATGGCCCGATTGGTCACCGATGCGATAGTTTCGCCATTCGGACTGTATGCGAGGTGTGTCACGGATCCCGCATTTCCTCGAAGCACGCGATCCACTCCTGCGCCATCTCTTACATCCCAGAGTTTCGCGGTATTGTCGGCGCTGGTTGAGGCGAGACGCATACCGTCAGGACTAAAAGCCAGATCTGTGATTGTCCCGGTATGTCCGTGTAATGTACGGATCAGCTGTTGCGTCGCGGCGTCCCACAGCTTAATCAGACGATCTGCTCCACCGGACGCGATCACGGTTCCATCAGGACTGAAACATACCGACGTCAGCCACGACTCGTGACCAGCCAGCACGATCGGATGCTGCGGGTCATCGAGATTCCACAGTGTGACCTGTGGATCGAAGCTGGCTGCACAGACTCGTTTGCCGTCCGGGCTGAAGTCGAAGGAAGTGACATCACTGCCGGGGCCGTTGAGCGTCAGAATCTGTTCACCGGAGCGAATGTCAAAGACGTGAATCCCCTGGTTTTGTGGATTTGAAGCCGGAGTTAAGGGACTTATGCGAGCATAGAGCACGCCTCCGGCGCAGGCGATTGAATCGTCGGCGGGACTGAATCGAATTGTCTGTGGATCAACTGCAGTGCGGATTTCGTGTTTCAGAATTCCGGTTTGTGTGTCAAATACCCTGATCAATTTCGTTGGCGACCTCACTCCACATGCCACCATGCTGGCATCACAGTTGAAAGCGACGCCACAACCATACTTGGCTTCCAGGGTCTTCAAATACTGTCCGGTCGACATATTGAAAAGTGAAACGGTCCCGAGGTTGGATGCTGCGAAGCTGTTTGCATCCGGAGACACCACAAGCTCATCAATTGGCCCGGAAATCTTTTGGCCCTCGCTGGCCAACGGGCCGTCTTTGACTTCCCTTTCCCATTTCGCGATGCGATTCACTTCAGAGCCGGTCCCGGAATCCAGGAATACCACAGAAGTCGGGTCGTCGATGAGTGCGTAGAAGGCCCAGGCACCAATCGCGACGAGCGTGCCATCAGGGTTAAACGATACTTGAGTGACTTTACCCTGCCATTTGGTGCCGTCGTCGTATTGACCCACGTAGCCTTGCCAAGTGAAGTCACTGCC
>JANNGQ010000501.1:0-1858 GCA_031403975.1 Planctomycetota bacterium | reverse complement strand
CTGCCATTTGCAATAACGATTCAAGACACCTCTTTAGCTCTGTGTGATGCCTATGTCCGAAACGGCTCAGAATCTGCGCACTGATGCAGCTCAGCAGCCCCGAGAGTGGAGCACAAAGTTTTTTCTCGGGTTCCTTGGACTGATCACCTTCGTCTACGGCACAGTGCTGATTTATCACATTGCCAGACCCCTCGGGACGGTGAAGGCCGATGATGGCCTGCTGGAACAGTGTCGCCAGATCTGCCTGAAGTACGGTCTGGTGTCGACCGGCAACGTCCGGAAAGACGCCGAGGTCTATCTGGAAACCGTGCAGACTCAGCGGCTGACCGCAGGGTTGTCGGAGATACTCGGCGATGCGAGTTTTCGTGTTGCTGAATCCCAGGCACATCCGCAACATCAGATGCAGGCTCTGGAGTTTGCTCTGCCGGACGAAACCGGGGCAAATCAGTCACTGAATGTTCTGGGGCGCGACCGTCCACTGCTGGTGGTGTTTTATCTGGGTTACGGATGCAGCCATTGTGTGGCGCAGTTGCTTGCACTGGAAAAAGACCTGCACTATTTCCGCGAACTGGATGCCGATGTCGTGGCGATCAGCCAGGACTCATCGGAACACACGTCTGAGCGATACAAGGAGTACGGACGATTCAGTTTTCCAGTGCTGTCCGATATCGACAACAATGTCGCTCGGGCATGGGGCGTTTACGAATCTGAAACTGACGAACGGGATGAAGTCCGCGAACACGGCACGTTTGTGGTCGATCGGAACGGAAAAGTCATCTGGGCCATGCAGGGCAAGGAACCATTTCTGGACAACCAGTCACTGCTGCATGTCATTGCCGCCTCGCAGGGGCTTATGCCCTGAGTTGTGGAACGCTGGCCTTCCGTGGCGGCAGCATCTTGCTGCCGTTCGACCTCGCAAGGGCTGATACCCTGAGTTGTGGAACGCTGAGTGGCAGGCGCGGCTGTCAGGCGAGCTTTGTCGGCCATCGCCTGCGACTCCCCAAAACGAACAGTTGTCTTACAGGAGCAGGCGACCGGCAGAACTGTCGGGGTTAAGGGGAATTGTATGGATTCCGGGAGATCCCGTCCTGACAATTCGGGTCTTCTGCTTCAGCCGAGTACACGGGACTGCCGAAATTGTCGCGTGGGATTGTTGAAAAAGCCGGTCCAAGGCGGTAGTCTGCCGCCGGTCCAAGTCAGCGAGGGGTCGTAGCTCAGTCGGTTAGAGCGCCAGCCTGTCACGTTGGAGGCCGCGGGTTCGAGTCCCGTCGACCTCGCTTGAAAACCTGCTGTTTCCAGGAACAGCAGGTTTTTTTATGCGCGTCAGACAAAAGTGCCCGGAACTTTGGAGCGTGCCGGAGAGTTCCAGACACCTTTTTCTGACGCCTACATGATTTCCGAATCCGGATTGGCCGATTGTTGCAGCCATTTCGCCAGATCCCGGTGCAGCAGAAGCAGATTCTGAAACCGCTCCCACATGATCTCCATTGTCCCGTCTCCCGATTCGTCGCGTTCGGTCGCGTCGAGGACGATGTTGTGCAGCTGCTCATGGATACAGGTCAGCACATCGGACAGTCGAGCCCGCTGAACGGTTGAAAGATCTGCCGGCAGCGGCGGTCGTTCACTGAAAAACAATGGCGACATCATGTGATCGCTGTTGATGTTGTCGGCGAGGCTGAAGTCCGCGTCCGGCAATCCGCCGGCCGGGATCGACCGCCCGGGAGGACCTGTCAGGGGCAAAAGTGCCGCAACCGTAACTTCCAGGTCGTCTGCCCGCTGCGCAATTTCGTCTTCACTGCCGAACAGCAGGGTACACCGTCCGACCTGGAGATGATCACCCGCGCGAAGAATCCGCAGC
>JANNGQ010000500.1:0-3955 GCA_031403975.1 Planctomycetota bacterium | reverse complement strand
CGGAGGGAGCGGCTGCGAGAGAAGTGGATCTGATCGGGATCGGGCGGCATGTTGTGGGACGTGACGAGAGCTTCGGCTCACTTCGCAACCTGCTGGTTCGTCGACACAAGAACGCCGGTCCGCTGTCGTTTCCCTGGACATGGGTTCAGACAGCTCCTTCAACGGCACAGCAGTTGTGGCGCAGCCAGCTCGATGTTGTTCAGCCTTATGTCGAGCCCGAACAGATTCAGCATCAGGTTTATGCGGCGCTGTCAGCCGGATACAAGGGTGTCGGCTTCTGGAAAACCCGCCCGCTGCAGATTGACAATGCACTGGACCGGGAAACGGCGCTGGCCATTGAACTCTCATGTCTGGAGATCGAACTGCTGGAACCGTTTCTTGCCCGGGGGCGTCTGGAAGGACATCTCACACTGCAGACCGGATCCTCACATGACCGTGCGGCAGCCAGCCGGCAGCACCAGGCGCAGCCGTGGCTGAATTCGGCTCTGTCCGGCCTGGATGTCGGTGCCGCCGCCGTGAGTTCCGAATCGCCCGTCAGTCACGATGCGGCTGTCGTTCGCAGCGACCGAGCCGTTCTGATACTGGCAACGGCCTGGGATGATGTCTCTCAGTTTGTTCCAGGCCCGATGTTTGAACGCGAAATCAGCATGGTGGTGGCTGCTTCGGAAACTGCTTCGGGATACCAGATCTCAACGAGCGGTATTCACGGTCTGCCGCGCGAAGTGACGGCCGGCGGGTTGTCGCTGAAGATCTCGAACTTTGATCGCTGTACGGCCATTGTTGTGACATCGGACATCAATCTGATTCAGTCACTGAAACAGAAAATCCATGGGATGGCCGGGCGTTCGGCGTCGAAGGTTACGGAACTGGCGTCACTCAAGTATGTCCGCGTTCTCGGCACGATCGAACTTCTGCGCGAAGAACACGCGGTGCCGCGCGGGGCTGATTCCCTGATGTCTTCAGCAAGGCAGTCGCTGGATCACGCTGAGTTCGAGCTGAGCAGCAAGGACTACAACGAAGCGGCATTGCGGGCCCGCGATGCGTTGCGGATTCTCAGACAGGCTCAGCAGCTCTGCTGGAAGGATGCCGTCGCCGAGCAGTGCTCACCGACGGCATCGCCGCATACGGTTTCGTTTACAACCTTGCCCGAACACTGGCGACTGATGCACTATCTGGATCAACAGAGTCAGCGGTTGTCGGACAACCTTCTGCCGTCGGGAGATTTTGAAAGCCTTCGATCGATTTCGCAGGACGGATGGAACCGCGGTGTTCCTGAGAAGTCTGCGTTCAACGCCACCGCTGATGTGATTCAGGACCGGAATTCCGGCAGCATGCTGCGATTGGTCGCCTGGCAGGCCGATCAGCGTACTGCCAAAACTGCGCGGGATGACGTGACACCGCTGGTCGTGACGTCACCTGCTGTGCCGGTCGCCCTGAACGACGTGATCATTGTGAGCGGTCGAATCCGCAAAGGCCGCACGATAACCGCTGAATCCAGACGGCCGATAATCATCTTTGATTCAGAACTTGGCCCGGAGAACGGACTGCATCCGGAGCTGGATTCGGAATGGACATCGTTTGAGATGATCCGGCCGATCGCGGATTCCCGGGAATTCCAGGTGTCGTTCGGACTCACCGGCCAGGCGGAAGTGCATATTGACGATCTGCAGATTCGAAAACTGCCGGCGATTCAGACTCAGGTCCCGGTGCAGCTCACAGGCGAAGAAAAGTCACTGGAAGAAGCGCCGTAGAATTTGTTAAACGCCGGTGAACGGCGGGTTTCAACCCTTCGGGGTCACGCATTTCGATCAGCCCTGACGTATCGGACACATCTGCGGGCATGCGGACTTGCCCTCAGCGCGGTCGACCGGACCGGCGAAGAGTTCCTCCACGGGTTTACAGCCTCCGCTCGCCTGTCTGATGCCGTGGTCGCGCTTGCAGAGGCCGGAGGAGTCGATATAACCCCGGCTGTTTCTGCGAACACAGACGATCCAGGCAGCTCGCAGCACTTCCGCTCGGCGATGGATGCGGAGAGCCGAGAACACGGCTGAATCAAAGCACATCGTCAGTTCTCTTTCTCAACACGCTCAACTTTTCTGAGGTCTCCGATCGAATGCCCATCGCAACGCCGAAACAGTATGCCCAGATGCTGGATGCCGCTCAGAAGGGCAACTACGCCTATCCGGCCATCAATGTCACAAGCATCATCACGATCAACGCCGCGCTCAAGGCGTTCTCGGATGCGAAATCGGACGGCATTATCCAGTTTTCAACCGGGGCCGGTGAGTTCGCGTCAGGGATGAATGTGAAAGATGCTGTGTTCGGAACACTGGTGCTCGCCGAAGCCGCCCATCGGCTGGCAGAAAAGCACAATGTGCTGATCGGATTGCACACTGATCACTGTCAGCCCAAAAAGATCGACAGCTTCCTGAAGCCGTTGATTGCCTCCACGGCCGCTCGCCGCAAGGCCGGGCAGGGAAACCTGTTCAACTCGCATATGTTCGACGGCTCCGAACTGCCGCTGGACAAGAACATGGCACTCAGCAGGGATCTGCTGAAGTTGTGTGCAGAAAACGAGATCATTCTGGAAGTTGAGGCCGGCGTCGTCGGAGGTGAAGAAGACGGTATCGACCATTCTGCAGTTGCCAATGAAAAACTCTACACGACCCCCGCAGATATGGTTGCGGTTCACGAGTCTCTGCACGGACTCGGACGCTTCATGTTTGCCGCGACTTTCGGCAACGTCCACGGCCATTACAAGCCGGGGGCTGTTAAGCTCAAGCCGGAAATCCTGCGGGACGGCCAGAAAGCTGTGATCGCCAAATACGGCAAGGACGCATCGTTCGACCTGGTCTTTCACGGGGGTTCCGGAACGCCCGCAAGTCAACTTCAGGAGACACTGGAATACGGCGTGATCAAGATGAATATCGATACCGACACGCAGTATGCATTTACGCGACCGATTGTCGACTTTATGCTGAAGCACTACGACGAAGTGATGATGATCGATGGCGAGATCGGGTCCAAGAAGTCTTACGATCCCCGCACTTATCTCAAGCTGGCTGAAGGTGGCGTGGCAACTCGCATGATCCGCGCCTGTCATGAACTCAAGAGCACCGGGCAGACCATCTTCGGCAAAGTGTAGAATATTTTGGCACCTTCGTTTTGTTTGAACCGTCTCTCTGCGAGCCCGGCCTCTGTTCATGATGCCTGACTTGTGGCTGCCACAGAACCGCGTGTGAGCCTGCGGACGAATTCAGTGCAACGCCAGGTGCTGTCGCGAAGAGATGCGAATGGACGCCCCGATTTGCAGCAGGAGCAATCCATTCAATCAGCAACATTGACTGCGCACTGAACAACTTTTGTTCCGCCCCAAAGGGCCATTCGTTCTGATAGCCTGGTCCATCGGGTCAGGAAACCAAGCCGATTGACGTCCAAAGGCCCAACGGGCCGACCATTCGCCGTCAAGAGCCATCATTCGGAATCGAACTGTCGGCCCCTTGGGCCTTGAACGTCTCCTTGTGATCGCTTCCAGGGCCGATGGCCCTGGCTATTGGAACTGCTGGCCCTTTGGGCCGAAAAAAGAAAATCCAGCTCCCCCAACACGGAGTAGTACCTGGACGGGTTCTTACGAGACTCTCATTTCCCGAACGGTCTCCATGACTGACCGCCCAATTCCGTCGACTTCCGAAATCCTGAACGCCCGCGGTCCGCGTAACAGTGTCGATCCGTGGCGACCATATCATTTCCTCGTCGAACAGGAGGTCTCACGTCACGGCGTTGTCGAAGATGTGGCCACGATCTTTCTGACAAATCGCGAATGCCCGTATCGCTGCGTGTACTGTGATCTGTGGAAGAACACGACAGAGCAGACTGTTCCCACGGGTGCGATTTCGGCTCAGATCGATTTCGCACTGCAGCGACTGCCAACCCGCGCCGGTGCACGCTCAGGTCG
>JANNGQ010000499.1:0-7655 GCA_031403975.1 Planctomycetota bacterium | reverse complement strand
CTCCAGTTCGGCGCTGAGGTGCGCGATGAGCGCCTGTGCCTTGGTCTGCGCCCCGACCAGTGCACCGAGTGTGGCGATCATCGCCAGGATGCCGTCCACCGAACGCTGGTTGAAGACGTGCACCTGCACGCCCTCACGGATCAACCGCGCGGCGATGTCGGCCTGCAGGTCGGAGAAGCCCAACACCAGGTCCGGTTCGAGGGCGAGTATTTTATCGATCTTGGCGCTGGTAAACGCCGAGACTTTCGGTTTCTCCTTGCGCGCGCGTGGCGGGCGTACGCTAAAACCGGAGATACCGACGATGCGCTGCTGCTCCTCCAGCAGATAGAGGGTCTCGGTGGTTTCGCCCACTCATCCATCTGAGCGTAAAGGCTGGCGAGCTGAATTCGAGTCTCCACGAGCAGTTCTGTATTCTCCTGCAGGACCTCGACAATCTGCAGCAGCAGCTTCTCGGCAGTCTCCAGTTTTCCGTCAGCAGCTTCCACAAGTGCCAGCCGGCTGAGCAATTGAGGCTCATTCGGAACGATCCGTAACGCTTCTCTCAGAGCCTTGCGAGCGGCTCCCAGATCCTTGATCGACGCATAGGCAGCCGAGATTCTGAATAACGTGTTGACGCGTGCACCCGGCGGAAGTCCGGGCGTTGCGAGCATCTGTTCAAAGATCTTCGCAGCCATCTCGTATTCGCTGCGCTGCAGCAGTTCGTCTTTCTCCGCTCCGCCTCGCTTCAATCTGTTCATGCCGTATTTGTCGAGTGTCTGCATGGACAGTTCCCGATCCGGATTCAGTTCCAGAGTGGCTTTGAGCAATTCCGTTTCTGCATCGGCCAATTCCAGTTCAGCAGCGACAAGCGAGCAGAAATAGGTCACCGCCGGATGCAGATCACCCGGCTTGTCCGCGTACATTGACTGGCAGGTGCGGACGGCCTCCTTTGCAAAGTCGTCAATCGTCGTGACACTCGAAACGAGCGGAGCCAGTTCCGTGACTGAAATCCCTGATCGGACAGCGCGGTTCAGAGTGGCGACGAGGGCCGCTGAATTCCGGTTGGCGATTTCGACACGAACCAGACCGATGTATGCATCGGCTTCACCGGTTGTATCGAGAATGGACTGATAAACATCGCTGGCCTCGCTGTTCTTGCCCTGGTCCAGGAGTGTCTGCCCAAGGAACATTTTCACGATCGTGGCATCGGACGTCTCGTTGCTCAATTCCTCCAGCTTTGTAATCAGCGAGTCACCCCGGTTTGAAGCATTGTAGAGATCCCGCAGCAACAGCAGCGCATCGCTGCTGCGTCGACCGCTCTCAAAATACTTGTCCAGGTTCATTTCACAGATTTCCAGCTTATCCTGCCGGTAGTAGGCCTTGGCGAGCAAAAGGTTGTGTTCGCCGGGGGAATCCTGTGCCGTGCGACCGAGTGCTTCGAAGGCCTGAATCGCCTTTGGAATTCGCCCGGCTTCCAGCAGAATCCGTCCCGTGACTTCATACCCTGTCTGCCGGTTCTTCAGCAGCGTTTTGTGTTCACGGTCGGAAAGACCAAAGTCCTCCGGACGCTCGAGTGCCTTGAGGAGAATCTCATAACTGTCGGCGGCTGGCGACAGATTTCGCATCTCCAGCAGAACGGCACCACGCACCTGATGTATATGCACAAAGTCGAATGACTGTTGCTTCAGCGTCTTTGATGTCAAGGCTTCTTCAAGCAGTCCTGCGGCATCCTGAAATCGCTGGTTGTTGCCGAACAGGACCGCCAGTTCCAGACGCGTCTGGAAGTCGTCAGGATCCTGCTGCATGGCCTTCTGTGCAGTTTCAAGTCCCTTTTCGACATTGCCCAGCCGGAACAGCACCATCGCCAGGGCACGCAGGGGCACGGCTGATTTCGGATCGGCCTCAGCCGCTTTTTCAAAGGCATCCGCCGCGGACTGAAGCTGACCCTGTTTCAGCGATTTCTGTCCGGTCATGTACCAGGCGAGTGTGTCCTTATTCGACGGATCGATGGCATCGCTTTCGTCCTTGAGCTGCGGCGCTTTGTCTTCAGCCGGCTCCTGCAGGCCTTCCTGCGGAGTCTCATCCGCCTTTGGCTCATCCGGTTGCTTCGCGGGAGCTTCATCACCGGGTTTCTCATCCTGCGCGATGACTTGTGACCCGATCGTCAAAAGGGTCACGATGGCAACAACGGCCGTCAGCAGACACAGGAAACGTGGATGAGCCACAGACGGAGAAACGGTGAATAGGTGCATTTTCAGGCTCAGCGAAGTAACGGGAACAACTCTCATGAGTACCAGCAACGCTGCCGCATTATCGGTCCGGAGCCGGTCCCTGTCGAGTTCGCTTCGGCGTGCCTGCCCTGGTGTGAGGATCTTTCTCACGAGATCTGTAGCCAAACCTTTGCCGCGGATCGGAGATTCTCCAGCAGTCGCCTCTCCCCCTGGAAACGGAAATCGTGGCCGATATGCGGTTGATGCTCAGCACCCCGGACTGCGACAGCCAATTGCCGCTTTGATCAGTCAGCCTGCAGGCCGACCGCGCGACTGCGCACGGAACAGGACGCCGATCTGAATAATAGACCGTCGCACTAAAAACAGAACGGACACTGCGGGTCGAGCCCCTATTTCTTTTTCTGTGTCTTCGCCGCGGCAGCTTTGGGTGTTGGCGGAGCTGGTTTCTTTGCTGCCGAAGCCACCGGTTTCGGTGTGGCCGTTTTGGCTGGCTTCGAGACGACCGCTGGTTTCGAGGGCTTTCCAGACGGAGCGGACTTTGCAACTGGTTTCGCCGGGGTTTTTGCCCCGGAGGACTTTACCGGCACAACAACCGCTGCTGGCGGCCTTGCCACTGGCAACCGACTCGCCTGAGCCGACTTCTCAGGCAGAACGGATTTCGTAGCGGCAGGCACTGGTCTGGAAGGGGCAGCGGCCGGCTTAGCTGAAGTTCCTGAAGGCCTGGCGGATGCAACTGATACAGCAACAGGAGCCGGCTTCTTTGATGCGGCATGCTTGTCGATTTTTGTGGATTCCGGTGCCGGTATCGGCTTAACCGGTTTCTTCCTGGGAGGGGACTGCAGTTCGACCAGCCGGTCCAGGACATCATCCATACTCAGCTGGCGATCAGGCGCTTCACTGAACCGTGGAACGTACTTCGGGTCAGTCGCAAGACTTCGCAGCAGATGACAGAACTCAGAGACTTCCGACTTCTTAAGCCCGCCTTTCAGAAACTCCGCGGCATCGTGCAGACTGTCAGCAGCCGGAACCAGACCCAGCCAGCGCGCGGCGGCCAGCATGGAATTGTCCAGAACGACGATGTGGCTGCCGAGAATCTCATGCAACACAAAGTCGCGGATAAAGGGTGTCACGTCATGGAATTTTTTCAGCGTCTTGAGCGCCTGTTCCAGCGTCTGGCGGCGGAGCTTTTCGAAATCGTAGGAATACGTCGTTTCAAAAATATGCCGCAGAATCGACCGAATCCGCAATCCCTTCCAATCCGCCGAGCGGAGCGGTGCCAGAGTCTGCTCGAGTTCATTCACGGAACTGACACGGATTTCATTCAGGTCGAAATTCGACGCCAGCATTTTCTTCAGGCCGGCTTCCGCAGGTGCCCATGAATTGTCTTCAAGACACGCCGCAAACAGCAGTGTCTCGATGACCGACAGATCAATCTTCGGCACAGACTTGCCGTAAAACTTCTGCAGTGCCAGAACCAGTTTTCTGCAGACCTGAGATTTGTCGGCCGCCTTGATGGCCTTTGCCGTTCCCATTGTATTTTCCTGCTGTCCTTGTGATCGCCAAAACTCGATTCGCCGCAGTGTCAACTGATTGAGGAATCCTGCGGTTCTGTGCCGGCCGGATGCGCCCCGTCGTCGTTCATGCGTTCTTCGTTCATACGTTCTTCGTTCAGACGTTCTTCGTTCAGATCCGCGGAGGTCGACTCATCGTCACATTCAATGGAAGGTTCTGCATCCGGGGGAAGCACTTCCCGCAGCGTAGAGGATGTCTCGAAGGACCGGCGAATCCCGTCATCGACAACAAAGCGAAGTTGGGGAGTGTACTTGCTCTTAATGAATTCGGCGACTTTCGCCTGCAGAAAACCCCGCGCAGAATCCAGACCGTGAATTGTGAGTGCCGCCATCTTCTCGTCGCCCATGACGGAAATTCGCACACTGGCGTAGCGCAGATCCGGGCTGACGTCCGCTCCCAGCACGGTCACGTTTTTAACGCGCGGGTCGCGAAGTTCAAACAGGATCGCAGAACTGACGACCTCCCGGATCATGGAAGCGACTCGGGCCATTCTGCGGGTTGAAGTGGACATAATTGCCGTGCTTTCCTGAAGGGTGAGCTGACACCAACACAGTGTTGGATTCGGCGATCTGTTCAGCCGGGCAATGCTGCGTCGCCGGTGAATCCGGATCACACCGCAGCGAATGCGTCCCGACGTGCATTTCGACAGGCTGTCAGTCCAGCGTTCGCTTGATCTCGTCAATGCGGTACGCTTCAAGCAGGTCGCCCTCCTTCACATCGTTGAATCCATCCAGCCGGATGCCGCACTCCATTCCTTCACGGACTTCTTTCGCGTCATCTTTTTCGCGTTTCAGCGAACCCAGACGATAATCGTTCATCACTTTCTGATCCCGGATCAGGTGGACGCGGCTGTCGCGGGAAATCGTCCCGTTCAGCACACGGCACCCGGCAATTGTACCGAAGCGGCTGATGCTGAATGTCCGCAGCACAATTGCGCGACCAGTCGAGACTTCGACTTTTTCCGGACGCAACAGGCCCTGCAGTGCCAGCCGGATGTGCGCCGTGACTTCGTAAATGATGTTGTAACGCCGAATCTCCACACCCTGCCGTTCCGCCTGAATCTGAGCCCGGTCCTCGGCAATCACATGGAATGCGACAATGATTGCACCGGCGGCACTCGCCAGAGAAACGTCGCTCTCATTCACTCCGCCGATCCCGGAGTGAATGATCTGCACTTTCACTTCCGGATGTTCAAACTTGCCGATCTCGCTCCGCAGTGCTTCAATCGAGCCCGGTGTGTCTGCTTTGAGAATCAGGGGCAGTTCCTGAACTCCCTGACCTTCTCTGGGTGCTCCCAGAATGTCCTCCAGCGTCCGTGGTGAGACGCGCGACGAAAGGGATTCCGTACGGCCCTCATGCAGACGGCTTTCCGCTGTATCCCGAGCTTCTTCGATGTCCTTCATGACAAAGAAGTGGTCTCCTGCCCCAGGCACCTCGGAAAGTCCGGACACCTTAACTGGCATCGACGGGCCGGCTTCTGTCACGGGCTCATCGCGGTCGTTGTACATTGCCCGGATGCGGCCATAGGTGGCACCGCACAGGACGACATCTCCGACCCGCAACGTTCCCTTCTGCACGATCAGCCAGGCGATCGCACCGCGGCCTTCGTCACGGAACGCTTCCAGACAGACACCCAGACCCTCACGATCCGGGTTGGCGTTCAGTTCGTTGAGTTCCGCGGTCAGCAGCAGCGTCTCAAGCAGTTTGTCGATACCCTTTCCGGTGGCACCCGAGGTCCGCACCACTTCGTATTCGCCGCCCCATTCCGCCGGAAGCAGTTCATGCTGAGCGAGCTGCTGGAGAATTCTCTGTTCGTCAACTCCGGGAAGGTCGATCTTGTTGAGCGCGACAATGATCGGTACACCGGCATTTTTCGCGTGACTGATGCACTCGACCGTCTGCGGCATCACGCCGTCGTCAGCCGCCACGACCAGAACCACGATATCCGTAACGTTGGCTCCGCGAGAGCGCATTTCACCAAATGCCGCATGGCCAGGCGTATCAACGAATGTCAGTTGATGGCCTTCGTATTCCACCTGATAGGCGGCAATATGCTGGGTAATCCCGCCGTGTTCACCCGCTGCGACGTTCGCACTGCGGATCTTGTCGACCATCGTCGTCTTGCCGTGATCAACGTGTCCCAGAATCGTAACGATCGGGGGTCGCTGACGCATCATTTCCGGAGGATCTTCATGATCGAATGACGCCAGGAGTTCAGCCTCGATGTCCCGATCCCGTTTGAATGACAGATCGACGCCAAGTTCCATGGCGACTTCCATCGATTCGTCTTCGCCAAGCTCGTCGTTGATCGTCACCATGCGACCCTGTTTGAACAGGATGCCCATAATCGATTTTGCAGGACGCCCGATTGCTTCCGACAACGCGCGGACGGTGATCGGGAATGAGATCTGAGCCGTCGTCTTCAAATCGATATGGCTCGCACGCTTCTTGCGCTTGAGCTTCTTGTTCTGGCGTTCGGCCTCGCGCGTGTCGCGGAGTTCCTTCAGCAGCGAGCCGCGGTTTGCGGCTGGTCCCCGACCGCGGGCTGCGGGCGTCGCCGGTCCGCCCGCGTCATGCTCGTCGCGAGCTTTTCTGAGGGCCTTCAGCTGATCAGCCAGCGGACTGCGACGGTCCACAATGTCGGACAGCGACATGTCCGGCTTCTGAGCCTTCTCTTCCCGCGGCTTGGCCTTCTTGGCTGTGGGCGGAACATACGTTGGAGCTGCGGCGACGATGGGTCGGGCCGGCCCCCTGTCTCTGTTGACTTTGATCGGTCCTGACGGCTTCGAAGGTGCCGCCGCCGGGTTCTGTTCACGATCTTTGACCGATCCGATCGGACGCATCTCACGAAGCGGCTGATGGCGAGGTCGCTTCAGGGCGTCGGCAGGACCAGCCTCAGCCGCCAGCCCTGCCGCAGAATCGTCCACTGCATCCTCAGGACTCGTCGGGCCAGGCTGTTCTGATTCCTCGACAGCACTGACGGAACCCGCAACGTCAATATTTGCTCCGGCGGCGGGCTCGGCAACCAGAATCACATCTGCCGACTCGGTGGCTTCTTCCTGAGATTCGGCCTCCTCGAATGATTCCTGATCGGGAAGTTCTTCGACCGCCGTTCGCCCGCCCGCAATTCGCGCCGGAGCTCCGCCGATGCGGCGCACTTTTCCGACGAGTGAAGAAGACTCGCGAACCGGTGTCATTTCCGATACAGGAGGCTCACCGGCTGCCGGCGGAGCCCCCTTCTTATTCTTGCGGATGTATTCGACGACCTGGTCGCGCTCTTCTTCGCTGATCGTGGCCAGCGCATTGCGCAGCTTCACTCCGGCTTCTTCGCAGAGGTCGATCAACACCTTGCTGTCGAGTCCCAGATCTCTGGCAAGGGCAAAGATTCGTATCTTCAAAACAGAACCCCTTAGGCCGCCTGAACCGAACGCAGGAAACACTCCTGACTCCGGGGCAGCACAGAACTTCACAATTGAACTGGCCGGTCATTGAGCCGGGAAAAAATCCCCGGCAGTATCTGACACTCGTTGAATGGCAGTCTTCCGACCAGTTTCCGGCAAAAGCCGACGAACGCCAGGAGAGAGACACACGATACTCTGTTGAATCAATCTGCTCAGTTTTTGAAGACCGTGCTCCTCTGACGTAACGCCCGACTTCGCATTGCGAAATTCTCAGCAAAAACCTGCAGCCGCCTGAAGGAGGCTGAACTCAACCACAATCCACGTTTCACAATCCACGTTCCCTGCAATCAGCGAATCCTGAATGGTGCCATTTCAGTTGTACTGATGGGTGCTTCAGTCAATTGATCATTCGGCACCCGCAGCCGACTCCTCAATGTCACCCGGAGGCACGGTTTCTTCCTGCACGGATGTT
>JANNGQ010000498.1:0-3306 GCA_031403975.1 Planctomycetota bacterium | reverse complement strand
TCCGTCCCGCAGAGAGAGGTGGCTGTGACGCGGATGATCGAATCAGTGGGACCCGGTTTCGGATCCGGTCTATTGGTGGCGGTCAACCCTGGTTGTGCCGATGTCTTGACGAGCGCACGCATGGGCCCATTGTATACCACGCGCCAAGGCGACTCCACCACCGTCCATGCAGCAACCGGCGCACCTGTCGTCGTCCGCGTCGAAACCACATCCGGGAGCACTCTCTCCCGGTCGATCCGACGGGTCTTCATACTCATGCTGCTCGCGTCAGTCCTGCTCAACCTCTGGTTCATTCTCGATCCGCTGGCATATGCAGTCCCCGAAATTCCGGAGCAGCATCTTTCGGGAACTCCCGGTGCGGCCGATCGAATTGCGGTCATCAATTTCGTCGGCACGATCAGTCCGCCATTCACTGAACGCTGGCTGCGACAGATCAAACAGGCCGCCGACGATCAGTCTGTCAAAGGCGTCGTGATGGCAATCGACAGCCCTGGCGGATTCGTCGCAGACAGTCATCAGCTCCTCCGTGAAATCCAGAAGATGGCCAAAACCAAACCTGTCTACGTTGCCATGAAACGAATGGCAGCCTCCGGGGGCTATTACATCGCGATGGGTATCGGAGAACAGGGCCGTATCTTCGCGGAACCGACCACCTGGACAGGGTCCATCGGCGTCATCATTCCGCGCTACAACGCGACTGAGCTGGTGCAGAAGATCGGACTGAAGGCCGAACCGCTCGTGACCGGTCCCCTAAAGGACACTCTGAATCCGTTCCGCGAAATGACGGACCATGAGAAAACTGTGTGGGACGCAATCATGCAGGATTCTTTCGACCGCTTCGTTTCGGTCATCGACCAGAGCCGCACGCAACTTGATGACGCGGCAGTCCGAGCGCTCGCGACGGGCCAGATTTACACGGCAAACCAGGCCCTCGAAAATCACCTTGTCGATGAATTGGGCTACATCGAAGATGCGGTGACTGCACTCGCCGAGCAGCTCGGACTGCCATCCCACGAAGCCTTCGAGTATCGCTCGACCCCCGGCCTCATCGACGCAATCCTCGGCACCCAGGCCCATGATGCCGGCACAATCGCCGACCACATCCTCCAGGCCAGCGTCCCGAAAGCGATGTACTACGCCTCATGGAACCCATGGGTGCCGAACTTGTAGCCTGCCCCCTCGTAGCTTGGCCCCATCTGGGCCGAGCGCGCCGCTGGCTTCTCGTCTCCGGTCAGAAATGCATCGTCAAGAGCGAGCGAACAAAAAACGTAGCCCTCACGCTCCGCGTGAGGAGCCTTCCGGGGCAAATCGCATTGCAGTATCCGATCGTAAGCTGTGTCTGCCGCTCGCCGAATGCTCTGTCGCCGTTTTCCGGCCGAAGTCAATCGCTCGGGCCAGATGGGCCCAAGCTACGCATAGGCGTCACTCTTTCTTCATCACTCTTTCAAGCCGCTCAATCAACTCCTGCCGGCCGCGAAAAATCCGGCTGCGAACTGTGCCCAGCGGGATGTCGAGGATCTGAGCAATCTCTTCGTACGAAAATCCGTCGATCTCTTTCAGCACCAGCGGCTGACGGAATTCTTCAGAGATTTGCTGCAGCGCATTCTGCACCAGCAACACTTGTTCGGCCGATTCCAGCGCATTTTCCGGTGCGGCCTGAGCACTCTGATCGGCTGGTTCAAAGCCGCGAGCGTCCTGCAGCTGATTCAGAGACCCCGATCGGATGTGCTGCCGACGAATTCGGCTGATCGCGACGTTGCGGGCGATGCGGTACAGCCAGGAATAAAACCCCGACTCGCCGCGAAAACTGCTCAGCTTTCTCCACGCCATCACAAACGCCTGCTGAGCGATCTCCAGAGCGTCCTCACGCGAGCCCAGCGAGTGTTCCAGACTGTGCACCAGCCGATCCTGATACCGCTGCACCAGCTCATCAAATCCAGACCGATTCCCTGCCAGCGTGGCATCAATGAGTTGCTGGTCGGAAAGTTCGTTCACCGAAGGATCTCGGCCCAAAAAAGCGGAAAGCCGAAAGCGGAAAGCCATGGAGTTTCCGGACGTGACCCGAAAACTTCTGTTCGCGAGTGACCGCACGAAACTATCCATTTCAAATCTGAAATATGAGATCTCAAATGACTCGCAAGCGAGTACGCGCGGCACTTGCCCCGCCGTGCTGACAATCACGCCGTCACTTTCGTCAGCTTGTCGCGGCAAGACAACCACACCATCGCACAAATGCCGGAAATCACCAGTCCGATACTCACCAGTTGCGAAAACGTTAACCCTGTCCCCCACCGTGGCGGCTCATCATCTCGAAGCGTCTCCAGGGTAAACCGGTTGATCCCATGCAGCATACAGGCCACCGCCAATACGGCTCCGTCAAAAGGTCGTCTTCGAAAGAACCAAGCCAGAATCCCGGCCAGCACAAATGCGGAGAACGAGCTGTAAAGCTGCGTCGGATGCAATGGAATCGTCATCATTGCATCACTCGGAATCGTGCCGCGTTCGACGAGTTTTTCAAACGTCAGGCTGTCCGGAGGAAACTGCACGGCCCACGGTAAATCGCAGGCGCGGCCAAAGCAGCAGCCGTACAGAAAGCAGCCGATGCGCCCGAATCCTTCACCCAAAAACAGCGACGGAGCAATCACATCGAGCAGTGCGATCGGATTGATCTTGCGGCGCCGGCAAAAAATCACAATCCCCATGATGCCGCCGATCACGCTGCCATAGAACACAATCCCGCCGTCCCACAAGGCGACGAACGCCAGCAGATAATCTCTGCCCTGCTTTCCCGCAAACACGCGATCCCAGTTCTGCACAAGGTAAATCGCGCGAGCCCCGATCAGACCAGGAATGAGAGCCCACATCATCATGTCCCAGATCACATCCGGCGGCTGGCCGATCGCACGGACGCGCCGCGATGCCAGCCATGTGGCCACCGAGAATCCGACAAACATCATCAGGCCGTAGCCGAAGACGGGAATGCCGCTCTTCGCAATGGCGATGTCCGGTTTGAAAAAGCCGATGGCCCCCAGCGCTGCCGGCACGATCAGCCAGAACCCGGCGGACATCGCGGACTCACCCGCATGCTTTGTCCTGCGGTACAGCATGAAGAAGGCGCAACCGACAATCGCGACCCACAGCAACATCAGCCATGCCACGCCGACGTGCAGTTCGTTGCCGACGGACTGCCACTGCCACAGGTTGTCGAACACAAATCGCAGCAGCACTTTCCGCATCGCGGCTGAATCTCCCGTTTATACAAAGGCGAGCGACAGGGCGTCAGCCCTCCGAGGCGATCCGTGTGCT
>JANNGQ010000497.1:0-3031 GCA_031403975.1 Planctomycetota bacterium | reverse complement strand
GTCATCTCGGAAGGTTCGCTGAATGAAAAGCGCGGAGTCGATGAGTCCTCCTCCGAGTTGAGACCGGCATCGTCCTCCACGTCGGTTGTTGCCCCATCGACGCCATCGGCGACCGCGGCGGTTCGCTGACTCTCGATTGACCCGGAGAACTCGGAGGACTCGGAAAGGCCGTGCGCGTCGTCAGTGAATCGAGATCCCTGGCTGAGGTCACCTGCGTTGAACAATGGGTCGTTGGCCACGACCATCTGATTCTGATTCGCCAACGGTGACAGCACATTCTTCGGTTGGTTGGGAGTGACGCTGCTGGTTGCAGAACCGCTTGCGGACGAAGGAATCGCCGCCTGAGTCAGCTGCTGCTTATGCAGATCCATCTTGTGAAAGACGAGAAAGCCGAACGCAAACGCGAGGATGCTGATGACCATTATCCCCAGCATCGCTTCATGGCTCATCTTCGAGCGAGTTTCTTGATTGGCCTTCAGAGAACTCAAGAGCTCCCCGGCCATCTGGCCGCTCTCAGTTTGGCGGAGCGACTCCGTTGATTGAGCCGGACTTCCGCCGGCGACGCCGCGACGGGCGTTTTTGTCAGAACTTGCCATCCCTGGTGTCCTTTGAACGCATTTTTGACAAGGCGGTCTTCAAGCGAATGAAACGTCAGGACCACCGCAATTCCGCCAGGTTTCAGAATCGCCGGCAGAGTTTCGGTCAGCATTCGTGCAACGTGCTGAAGTTCCTGATTCACGGCAATTCGCAGTGCCTGAAACACGCGAGTCGCCGCATTCCGACCTCCTGCGCTTCGAGCAGATCCGACTGCATCGCAGACACAGGATTCCAGTTCTTCCGCTGTCGACACCGGCCTTCCGGCCTGTCGTCGACGAACGATTTCCGAAGCGACCCGTGCCGAGGCCGGCTCTTCGCCGTGCGTCCGGAAGATCTCTTCCAGTGTGTCCTGATTCATTGACCGCAACAATTCCGAAGCGGACTGTCCTTCGTGAGGATGGTACCGCATATCGAGCGGTCCACCCACATCGAACCCGAATCCTCGCTGCCGGTCCGCGAGCTGATCCGACGAAAGCCCGAGGTCCAGAAGAACCCGGTCGACACCATCCACGCCAAGCTCCTGCAGTAACTTGAAAGCATCCGCATAGTTCGATCGCATCAAGTGACAGTTCGACTGATTGAGTTTCTGCGAAGCCAGGCGGAGCATCATCGGATCGCGGTCCAGGCCGATGAGCCGTCCGGAGTCGCCAAGTGATTTGAGGATGAGGGAACTGTGTCCACCCGCTCCGACCGTTCCGTCAAGGACCGTGAGGCCTGGAGACAACTGCAGCCACTGCAGTACCTCCCGCGGCATCACCGGAACATGTACCGGGCGATGGTCAGCGGATGCCATGAATTTGCGAGAGTGTTGAAGGCGGGAATTCCGAGGATTGCGGATAACTTCGTCGTGCCGAACGTTCGTTTAACTGCGTTCGCGCGCGACCGAAAGTGCGCAGTCGCCTGCGGCTTGCCGTTAAACAATTGGGGATGAGGTTTTGCAGAAAGGCATGTCGGACAAAGGATGTCCAAAGATCATGAAAACGGAAGGAGAACACAGAAAGGAGGCAAACCACACCGAAAAGTTGATGGCGCAGTAGTAGCCGATGGAGAGGCTTGCATGGTACGCGCGAAGCGATTTCGCGGGAAGAGCAGTTTAGAACGGAAGGAGCCCCTGGGAACTCAGCCGTCTGCTTCCTACCGACATCCATTTCGGTCAAAGAAAGCAGACGGCTGCGGCCTTTGCAGGCCGTCCCTGGGACGAATCACATCCTTGTTATCGTCGAATTCCGCGAAGCCCGGTAAGGTTGCGGCAGGTTCCGACATTCGACGTGACCGGCGGCATTCCGCCCGCCGGCACGATTTCGCCCGTTCATGCAACGAGCAGATCACAGCGTGTTGAAAAAGGTGTCTGGAACTTTAGAGGCATTCAGAATCAGGACGAAGCAGAATACCGGAGAGTTCCAGACACCCTTTTTCAACAGCTTCCAGAAAGGCCGTCCATCCGTGAACTGCCCGCCACTGTCTGATCCGACGATCCGGTGAGCCTGTTCGTCACTGAGGCAGTGACAAATCAAGTGCTTCCGAGGTCAACTCATCAAACTGTGACCCGTTCTGAGACAGGAACGAATCCCATCGTTCCTGATCCCAAATCTCGATGTGGTCATGGACTCCGATCAGGACCACGTTGTGTTTCAATTGAGCATGTTTCGCCAGTCGCTCAGGAATCCGGATGCGAGACTGTTTGTCGACCTGCACGCACTCTGCCTGCGAGTAGTACAGCCGGAGAAAGTTCCGCACCTGAACCCGTCCAGTTGACACGCTCGCCATCTTTGCTGCAAAGGCGTCAAACCCGGCCTTCGAATACAGCGACAGACAACCTTCATTTCCCGGGGCAAGGTAGAACTCTTCCGAATCCGTCTGACGGAATCCGTCCCGCAATGGTCGTGGAATGGCGAGCCGCAGCTTGTCATCGACCGTCCGTTCAAATGTTCCCGTCAGTGCCATCGAGAAGACTCAAGCCCGACGATGCCTGGAGATTTGCGGCACCCACACGGCTTCCCACTTCTCCCCACAAACCACCACTGACGGGCAATTTAGCCGTCTTCCGGAAGCCGTCAAGCGCAGGTGATTCGATGGTCGAAGCATCAGCATCTGACAAGTGTCTCAGATCCATACAGGCGCTTGAGTTTGACGATTTTTGAATTTTTCAAAATTGAGTTTTTGAGCGATTGAAAACCTGGCAGTCGATGCGGAAGTCGTCATCGCAGAATTCCGTTACAATCACATTGCACAGTACGCAAGTGATGGTGGCAACAGTAGTTATGGCACGGCTTGCCGGCTGGATCGTCCGGCTTTTCACGTAAATTGGGTGCTGACTTCGAAACGCAGTCACGTCCAGCTTCGCTCGTCTCGGTCGAGGCCAAACACCGCCACGATGATTGTCCCGAGCATAACGGAAGGAATGATCAATCCAATGCCAGTGAGAATCGTGGCG
>JANNGQ010000496.1:0-5950 GCA_031403975.1 Planctomycetota bacterium | reverse complement strand
CATCGCTGCCGCTGATAACTCCGTCGGCCAGTGCAGCGGATCAGCCGACGATGCCGAACGTGCTGTTCATTGCTGTGGATGACCTGAATCACTGGATCGGGCATCTGGGCCGCAATCCCCAGGCCAGAACTCCGAACCTCGACCGTCTGGCGAAGATGGGAGTGACCTTTACCAGTGCGCATTGTGCGGCTCCCATCTGCAATCCTTCGCGGACAGCGCTTCTTTCCGGAATGAGGCCGAGTTCCACAGGCATCTACGACAACAGCCATCCCTTTCGCCAGGCAGTGACGGCCGATCAGTCGCTGGTGATGCAGTTCAGGAATGCCGGCTATGCCACGCTCGGGATGGGCAAACTCTGGCACGGCGGACTTGGGTTTCCGGAGCAGTGGACGTCGACCGGCGGGCAGGAACGCGGCGGCAACGGTGGCGGTGGAAAACTCGACGACCGCAGCATAGGACCGATCCGGTTCGGCATCCTCGGCGGCGGCGATGAATCTGTGCCGGATACTCAGATCACGGACTTCGGAATTGCTGAACTTTCGAAATCTCACGACAAGCCGTTCTTTCTGACGCTCGGATTTCACAAACCACACATGCCATGGAATGTGCCGCGGAAATACTACGACATGCATCCGCTGGAACAGATTGAATTGCCACCGATTCAGATTGACGATCTTGCCGATGTACCGGAAGCCGCCGTCAGGATGGCTCATGCGTTCGCCGACCACGAGAAAGTTCTCGAGTCCGGGCGCTGGAAGGAAGCGATTCAGGGATACCTCGCCGCCATCAGTTATCTCGACGGACAGGTCGGACGAGTCCTTGATGTTCTGGAATCGTCACCGCACCGAGACAACACGATCATCTGTCTGTGGGGCGACCACGGATGGCATCTTGGTGAAAAAGAACATTGGCGCAAATTCGCGCTGTGGGAAGAAGCGACTCGCGCGCCTCTGATCTGGATCGTTCCCGGGGTCACGAAGGCCGGAGGTGTCTGTGACAGCCCCGTCGATTTCATGAGCATCTATCCGACACTGTGTGACCTCGCAGCGATCGACATTCCGCGGCATGTCGAAGGCAGCTCGATCAGACCGCTGCTGGAGGATCCGAAGGCCGCCTGGACTGGTGTTGCCGTGACGACTCACGGTTTGAACAATCACGCCGTGCGGAGTGACCGCTGGCGATACATTCGTTACGAAGACGGCAGTGAAGAGCTGTACGACCACGCCAATGACGCATACGAATGGACAAACCTTGCGAATCGACCGGAACACGCCGATCTCAAAACGTCGCTGGCAAAGCACCTGCCAACCGTCAACAAACCGCCGGATAACACAAAGGCGAAGGTTGGAGGAACTGGTAACGGCAAGGCGAAGAAACAGATAAAGAAGCGGCAATGACAGCAGAATGACGACGGGGCGGTTGGCGACAGGCCGAACCCCGGCTGAATTATGACTGAATCATTGTGGAAGAACCTGGCGACAAATCCTTAACAGCATTGGTGATTCCCTCTTTGGAACTCACAATTGATCTGTACACGTCCTGCTTTGGAAAACCGAACACAACCTGGAAATCCTTATGAGAAAAACTGCCGCGTCGATTGCTCTTGTCATAGTGTGTCTGGGTCCGACGGCAAGTGCCGACAACTGGGGTCATTGGCGTGGTCCGTCCGGCAACGGCGCGGCAGACTCAGCATCGCCTCCGACCGAGTGGAGCAGCACGAAAAACGTCAGATGGAAAGTCGAACTGCCTGGCCGCGGATCATCCTCGCCCGTCATCTGGGAGAATCAGGTCTTCGTGACGACTGCAATTCCGACTGGCGGCGTCGACGCCGGCAGCCTTCCCACTCTGGAATTCAAACTCCTCTGTTTTGCCCGGAACAACGGGAAGCTGCTTTGGCAGCAGACGGCCACGATCGCAAAACCGCATCAGGAAACTCATTCCACGAACAGTTTCGCATCAGCCTCTCCCTGCACGGACGGCCAGCACGTCTACGCGCACTTCGGCTCGCGCGGACTATTCTGTTACACGATGAGCGGCGAGCTGAAATGGAAACGCGAAGACTTCGGAAAGATGGAAACCAAGTACAGCTTTGGTGAAGGCAGCTCGCCGACACTTGAGAGCGACAGGATTCTTGTTCCATGGGATCATGAAGGCCCATCAGCACTTTATGCGCTCGACAAGATGACAGGCGAGACCATCTGGAAAACGGATCGCGAAGAACCAAGTTGCTGGGCGACGCCGCTGGTTGTCGAACACGCCGGACGCAAACAAGTGGTCATGAACGGCCAGACGTGCGCACGGGGCTACGACCTCAAGTCCGGGAAAGAACTCTGGCGATGCGGCGGACAGACGCAACGGCCGTGTGCCTCACCGGTCGCCGGTCTGGGGATGGTGTTTGTCGGGAGCGGTCATAAAGGTTCCTACTTCGGTGCTTTCCGCCTGGATGGAACCGGGGACATCAAGGGAACTGAGAATGTCGTATGGGAGATTGACCACGATACGCCGGACATCGCTTCGCCACTGCTTTCATCAGGGCGAATCTACTTTCACAAAGGAAAATTGGGGCTGCTCTCCTGTGTGGACGCCGCCACCGGCAAGTGGCATTACACTGCCAGCAGGATTCCGGGACTCGACAACATCTACGCTTCGCCGATTGCCGCGGGCGGACACGTTTACTTGACCGCCAGAACCGGGACGACCGTAGTCATCAAAGAAGGGGATGATCTGAAGATTGTGGCGAAAAATGAACTGGATGAAACCGTCGATGCCACGCCGGCACCAGTCGACCGGGAATTGTTCGTCAGAGGTGAGAAGCACCTGTTCTGCATTGCGATTGCCGAAAAGAGATCATACCCGGGCACGAAGCAGAATTGACTTGCAAGGTTCGCGGGAGAATCTGAGACCGGTCAATGAATGGCCGTATCCGGTGGTTGTTCCGTTGATTTGGAAGCAACCCTGGATCGCGCTGTCTTTTGCAATGCTACCGTGACATCGACCAGCCGTGTGAGAATGTCTTCGCTGTGCGTCGACCATTCGTCCGGGTCTTCAGCCAGATGCTGAAGTGCATCCTTGACATCGTCAGTCCGGCCTTCATTGATTCGGGCATGAAGCAGCTTCGTCAGCCGACGAAGGGAATCCCTATGGCCCGCCTCTGTGATCCGGTGTGAGATCCACGCAGCGGAGCCGAGACAGACCATGACCGCCAGCACGACAAAGATCCCGGAGCACCAGTTTCGCATCCAGCGAATGTCTCGTGATTCACCGACCAGCCAGCCCCACAGCATCCAGGCAGTTAATAGAGTCAGAAAGACGGCAAGCAGAATCATGACCAGCTCACGAGGCGCGGCAAATCAGTCTCCGTTTCGCCTTCGGCAAATTCTGATCTCGGGATGTCCATAACAGCCCGCGAATGACATGATTCCGTGGGGGTCACTGCAGTCCAGCTGCCGAGACGATGCAATCGTTGCATTCCGCACGGCAGAATAGACGGAACACTGCCGTTGACGGAGAACGAAGTGATGTCAGAAATGTCCGAGAGTCCCTGGCAACCTCAGCCGGCCGGTGCCGCATGGATCGCCGACGCAGTCGCGTCATTTCGAGCGAAACAGCCGCATGTGGCAGCCTTCGAAGCACGGCTGAAGGAACATACGGGGACTCGGATCGGCGACTGGGTTGATCACCTGATCGTCCGTGATCTGTCCGGAATCGAAGCCGCCGGTTTTCTGGAAGCCGCGGACGGCTGGTACGAACATCCCGGCGCTTTGCTGCCGCCCGTTCGTCAGGGATCACCGGAACGAATGCTGCTGCGAATCGACTCCGTCAGTGATTTTTTTGTGGCCAATTGCCACCGCTTCGGGCTCTCAGTGACCGGAGCTCCGCAGGATCTTCTGAGAACAGCACTGTTTGATCATGGTCCGGCTGATCCTGAATTTGGCGTGATCGAACATCATGGATGCAATATCCGAAATCTCCCGATGGCAGTGAGTGCTCGGCTGAAGTTTGAGATTCAGCATGTTCGAGAGCGACTGCGTCACCGTAGACGGCGTTTTGATTCGGACTCTGAGGCCCGTCAGTACACGACGGAACTTGTCGGGCGGGCGGTTGATCAGGTGGGGCGGGATCTGACCTGTGATCTGTTCTTCGAAGGTGAACGGGCGTACTGGCAAGCTCGCAACCGAGCGGGACAGGTACAGTTCATGCGGCAGCAGGCGATCGGCGTCGGGTGGGGAAATCACGATCACCACACATACCGAAGCAGCCGGGCGAACTTTCAGTCACTGATCCGGCTGCTGGAACTGATGGGCTTTCAGTGCCGCGAACGATTCTATGCCGGACGCGATGCCGGCTGGGGAGCTCAGGTGATTGAGCAGCCAGTGACCAGTGTGGTGATCTTCGCGGATGTGGATTTGAGCCCGGACGAGATCGTGGGCGATTTCTCACACAACCCGCTTTCGGCGAGATCGGAACTGGGGACCATCGGACTCTGGTGTGCGCTTCACGGTGAAGCCTTGTACCAGGCAGGTCTGCATCATCTGGAATGCCAGTTCGATTACAACGGAGCACGTTCGCAGTTGGAAGCACTCGGTGTCAAGAGCATGGATCCCTTTACGGATTTCCCGTTTCTCAGGCAGTGTTTTACGGAAGGTGAACGCTGGGCCGTTGATCGCAGTCGTATCGAAAGAGTACTCTCCGCTGGGCTGATTACGGCAGAACAGGCGGAGCGTTTTTCTTCGGAAGGCGCCGTCGGGTCTCATCTGGAAATCCTGGAACGCAACGACGGCTACCGCGGGTTTAATCAGACAGGCATCAACGACATCATCCGCAAGACCGACCCGCGTTTTCTGTCGGTCGGTCACTGAGACCCGGGGCGAAATACAAATCTCCCCCGCCAATCTTGGATGCCTCGGTAGATTCGGGCTTTCGTGCTGCGATTCAATAGAACGCAGTCGCCAGCTTTCTGCGAAGCTCGGAAGCCAGTTTCGACTTTGGCCCCATCACGCCGAGCAGCCCTACCATCACTTCCTTTGCCTGAATACCAACACCACTGCGGTCCCGCTGGACGATCTCGAGACACAGCTGACATGCTTCTTCGAACCGGCTGTCTGCTCCGTACGCTTCTGCCAGTTTCAACTGCAGACTGAGGTCATCGGGACTGGCTTCCAGCGACTTGCGGGCCTCAGTCACGCCGCCTGAATCGTCGACCTGACTCCGCATCTCCAGCTGAGCCACCAGGGCTTGGGCGTCCGGCTCAAGGAATCCGCGAGTGCTCAGCTCATCCACGATCTCGCGGCATTCCTGATCGCGGTTCAGTTCAAGCAGCACTCGCGCGTGTGCAATGCGGAACTCGGCCGTCGTTGGCTCCAGTCCGGATGCTGTGCGATAGCTGGCTTCGGCAAGTTCCAGCGATCCGTCGGCTTCGTGCTGCTGTCCGGCATCAAATGCTTCCATTGCTGGCGAGGGAACAAACGACTGCAGCCATGTCCGCAGCTGAGCCTCCGGCTGGATTCCGGCGAACTGACTCACCGGCTGGCCCCGAACCATGGCCACCACAAACGGAATCGACTGAACTCCGAACGCACCCGCGATTTCCTGACATGCGTCGACGTTGACTTTCACGAGGCAGAAGGCGCCCTTGAATTCGTTGACAAGCTTTTCGAGGAGAGGAACCAGCTGCTTGCACGGGCCACACCACTCCGCCCAGAAGTCGACAACAACCGGACGTTCCATCGACTGCCGGATGACATCATCCTGAAACGTCTCCATGGTGGTGTTGATAATCAGAGGAGCGTCGGGCATAGTGGCAGGCTTTGGTGTTCTCGGCGGAAACGGTATGGAACAGTTAGATGCGATGTGAAAAACGGAAATAGGAAAATCGGTTTCCGGCGAAACACAGAATGCGGATGATGATCACTCCGCACACCGCACGCCGCACTCCTCATTCCCCAGCGTC
>JANNGQ010000495.1:0-7145 GCA_031403975.1 Planctomycetota bacterium | reverse complement strand
CGGACCCGGCAGCAGCACGAACCAGAACAGCACCCCGAACACGTGGCGGTGCGAGGCGACGATCGCCTCCTCGATCGCGAGCCGGATCACCTCCTCGCGGCTGCGCTGTGCGGCCGGCTCGCCGCGCCAGTTGCCGAGCAGTTCGCGCGCCTGGTCGACGTTGCCGTCGCGAATCGGGAGCCGGATTCGGAGGACGGGATTCCCGTTCATCTTCTGCAGCGAGCTCTGCCACGACCATCGTCATGTGCTCTTTTGGCAGGTAGAACGTGTGATCAACCTCCACGCCGCGGCGTTCCAGCGAACCGTTGCTCTGGACGAAGCCTTTGGTCTGCAATGCGACCAGATCGGTCTTCAGATGTTCCAGACTGTCGATGCGGATCATTCGGCTGGAGCGGGTCCGCAGTTCGCCGGGCTGCTGCCGGCCTCGGAGGAGCAGTTCGCACAGGACGGCAAACTGCGTCTCGGTGAAATCAAATTTGTGCCGAGCGTAGTGGCGATACCGAGCCGCTCGGCCGCCGTCCGTGAAGACTTCGGCAACCAGCCCCAGCTGCCGCAGCTCTTCGAGCGCATCGGCCACTTCGGATTCAGAATACTCCGTCACGGGGTCACGATTGCTCTTCTGATTGCAGCCCGTCGCGCAGCCCTTGATGGTCATGGGATACTGATCGGGTGTCGTGAAGCCCTTTTCCATCAGAGTTCCCAGAACTCGCCGCTGGAGGCGGGTCAGCTGACGGATCGTGTTCTTTTCCTCATCGCTCATCGTGCGATCTTCCAGTGGTCAAAAAAGGATCAGGCACTTGTGCGGGATCAGACAGAACATTCTGGACCGACGGCCGTTCGACAGACAGGAAAGCCCAGTCCGCGGGAAGCCACGTGCGTGGCAGACAATCACGGTTCGGGCTTGAGATCCAGGCATACCAGCCAGTCTTCACTGCGGAGATACAGATTCCCGTTTGACAGCACGGGAGCCGCCCAGGCCGGAAAGTGAATTTCCTCCAGTGAAAAACGGCCATGCTCCGTGAATTTGTCTTTGCTGGCGTCAATCACGGAGAGAGTTCCGTGCTCGCCAAGGGCAATGAACCGGTCGCCCACACGGATCATCGAACCCCGGCCGAAGAATGGATACGGAATCACTTTGCCGGTCTTTGCATCCAGAATGTCGCCTGTCTTACGATCGACGGACAGCGACGCAAGATCACCGTCAAAACCAGGCGTCGACCACTGCAGTTCGCCGTCGGAGACCCGGATGCAGCGCAGTTCACCTTCGTTTTCGTGACGGCCGCTGAATCCATACACAAATCCATCGACATGGATCGGAGTCGTCCAGTGAGCCAGCAGATTTGTGCGGCTTCGCCAGACTTCGCTGAAGGACTTGCCGTCCGGGGCGACCTTCAGCAGCACCGAGCCAACGCCGTATGCGACGGAAAGCAGGATCTGATCATCAATCACCACCGGTCGTGCGGCATTCACGGACTCATGGATTCTGGACCGGAACCAGCAGTGAAAGTTCTCGGTTCCCGTTTCCGGATCGATCGAAACCAGTCCCTGCCTCATCAGGCACAGCAGATGTTTTCTTCCGTGGATTGTTGCCATGAAGGGCGACGAATAGCTGACGATCATTTCGTCGCCCGTCCAGTGATACTCCTCACCGCTTTCAGTTCTGGTGCCGTCCCACGTTGATTTGCCGACGGCCTGCCACAGAACAGTGCCGTCAAGGGCACTGAAGGCGACCACTCCGGAATCCGGTTGTCCGCCGACAAGTACAATCAACCGGTCGCCATGCAGAATCGGAGAGCAGCCCATGCCGAAGAACCACTCCGGCAACCGGAATTCGGTCTTCAGGTTTTTCTGCCAGATCACGGCACCGTCAGCCATCGCGACGCAGACCAGCATTCCGTCAGCCCCCAGTGTGAAACACTGATCGGCAGTCAACACCGGAGAACAGCGCGGTCCGTTGTTATAACCGTACGGATCTTCAAAGCTCGTCGGATAGGCATACTTCCACAGTTCGCTGCCGTCTTTGACTCCCCGGCAGGAAATAATCTCCTCGTTTCCGTTGCGGTGATGGACGACCAGGCGGTCTCCCAGAACTGACGGCGCGCTGTAGCCGGTACCGATGCTCTGCTTCCACGCGGTGGGCGGAGTCTGGCGGGTCCAGTCGAGTACCAGATCGGTTTCACCGGATTCTCCGTTTTGCCGCGGGCCGAGAAACCCGGGCCAGTCTTCTGCGTTCACTGGAAGCGACACAATCAGCGCTGTCGATAACAAGGCTGAAAGCCACACAGCGGTTCTGGACCAGACACTGAAATCTCTCACAAAGCAACTCCGGACACTTCCAGCGGGAATGGGACGATACATCAGATTCTTCGGTTGTCGGAATCTGCGGAGCCGGCGGGTCATATCATTGGGCAGCCGCGCGCGAATTGCCAGTGTCTCCGGTCCGGACAGGCCGGCACCGGGTGAAAGGTTGCGAATCATCTTTTCCCGAGCGGCACATCGAATTGCAATCCACAGGGAGCAGAGTTAGCCTTCGCAGACCTGCAAAACCGCCGAAGCAGCGGATTTCCGGGCTCTCATGCGAACTGAAAGATTATTGTTATGACTGGTCCCGGTGACGATTTTCAGAAGAAAAAAGCTGACGAGGCCGCACGACTGCTGGCGGAATCCCTCCTGGGGCTCAGCATGAGCCCGGCGGATCTCGGCGGTGAGGTTCTGTTCGATGATTACGACGACGGAAAATCGCCGAGTTCACTCTTCGGAATGATCGAGCCTGATGAGCTCGCTGCCGTTCCTGTCCGGGCTGAACTTTCACCGGTGGACGCCGAACCAAACAGCGCTCCGGCGGCATCATTTTCCGATTCTTTCGAAGACGACCTCGACGATCTGATCGTGTTCGGTGACGAAGACGATGACGAAGTTGATGATGTCATCGGTGCCGTCGACGAAGACGACGAGAATTTCGATTTTGGAGCCGAAGACGACGACGACGACGAAGATGACGACCCAGAGGACGACGACGACGACGAAGAAGACGAAATCGAAGCGGAAGAAGATTTCGATGACGACGAGGAAGAGGAAGAGGAAGAGGAAGAGGATGACGAAGATGACGATCTGGACTTCGGCGCTGACATCGATCCGCCGGAACCTCGTCTTGCCCCGCTAGTCTCTCGCGCATCACGACCGGAACCCCCTCGCCGGGACCGTGATGAACGCCGGCCGGATCGCGGACGTGCGGAATCACGTCCTGCCGAAACACAGACTCCGGCACCTCGTGCCGAACAGTCACGGCATGAACATCCTCGAGGCGAAAACCGAGGGAGTTCGCGAGGCCATGGTGCGGAAGGCGGTGCGGGCCGCAGTTCCGGCAGTCGTCCTGCGGATGCAGGTCGGGGTCGCGAGGACGATCGGCCCCGGAGGCCTGAAGGTCGGGGGCCAGCGCGGTCGGATGACCGGAGGGACAACCGCGGTGTGGCGCGGACTGATCGACCTGCGGATTCCGGCAGCGGTCGTGCGTCGTCCGCTCCCGGCGGCGGCAGCGATGATTCGTACTGGCAGGAACTCGATGAATGGGTGTGGGACGATAATGGTCCCCCAAAGAAAACTCTGCCGTCCGCCGCGCTTTCAGACGACGGCGATCCCGATGAAGAGATTGACGAGGATGTTGTTGCCGGAGGATCAAAGTCAGAATCAGACCGGAACAGCATTCAGGACGGACCGCAAAAAGGACGCCGGGGCCGGAGGCGCGGGGGACGAGGCCGTGGGCAGCGGCAACGTGAGGAAGGGACTGCAGCAGGCGGCACGCGGGACGACGACCGTGCCGCACCTGATAATGACCTTGATGACGACATGAGTGAAATTCTGTTCGGAGAGGACCAGGAAGACATCGTCAGCGTCTCTGCCGGAAGCGCGCAGGCCCAGCGGCGAATCCGCGAAGAGCCGCCGTCGCCACCGGCTCGCCGACCGGAACCTGAAGCTTTGGATGATGTTGACGATGACGTTGAATCAGACGTTGACCGTGAAGAAATTGCGGACGACCGTCCAGCAGGCCGACGGCGCGGCCGGCGGGGCGGGCGAGGCCGTGGTCGTGGTCGCGGTGGTGATGGTCCGCACGATGCCGCTCAACGAGAAGTCGCGCCGCGCGATTCCGACCGCGAAAGCCAGCGTCAGCCGACAGCCGCCCGTCGCCCGCTTCACGACGATGACCTTGATCAGGACGACGACGGGAACATCGATGCCGACGTTTCTGATTTTGGCGATGGAGCCGGACAGGAAGCGACCCCTCGTGGTGATCGAGAGCGACATCCAGGTGGTCGCAGCGGAAGAGGCCGCGGGCAGGATCGTGACCGTGGCGCCCGCGAACCGCGAGCCGAGCGGCCGCCACGCGAAGACCGGCCGCCACGCGAAGACCGGCCACCACGGACGGAATCGTCTGTAAACGAAGACCGACCGGCCCCCCGTGCGGAGAGGCCCGGTCGCGACGACAGGCCGCCGCGCGAAAGTCGCGAGCCGCGCGAGCCTCGCGAATCTGCTGCGTCGGATCGGCCTCCCCGTCGTGTGGCTGGCCGCGATCGGAATGCGGATCGCGAAGGCGGAGACGAGTCCGGTGAGAATCGCGGAGCGCGGACCCCTCGCGTCGCATCCGAGTTCAAAGATATTCCGACCTGGGAAGACGCTATCGGGTGTCTGTCCATCAAGACACCCTCTGAAGACCACGCCCGGCGTACTGAAAATCGGAGCCGCGGTGGACGTGACGGCGGACGACCGCCTCGACGACGGTAGCCCTTTCAGGATGAATTGATAGAACTGCATCCAATATGGATGTATTCTGCAATTCATGTCCGACATCACTCGCATCCTGTCTCAAATCGAAGCTGGTGATCCTTCTTCCGCAGACCAGCTCTTGCCGCTGGTGTATAGGGAACTCCGCCAGTTGGCGAAGGTAAAACTGGCTCAGGAGCAGCCGGGACAGACGCTGCAGGCGACCGCACTGGTGCATGAGGCGTATTTGAGATTGGTGGGCAACGAGCCACACGGTCGGTCATGGGACGACCGAGGACATTTTTTTGCTGCTGCGGCCGAGGCCATGCGGCGGATTCTGATCGATCAGGCTCGGCAAAAGGATAGCCTACGGCGTGGGGGCGAGCTGCAGCGCCACGATGTCGCGCACGTCGAAATTGTCACACACGAGCCTGGCGTCGACATCCTTCGCCTCAATGATGCGTTAGAGAAGTTCGCAGGCCACGATCCCGAAAAGGCTCAGTTGGTCAAGCTTCGGTACTTTGCCGGACTGACGATTCCGCAGGCGGCTCAAGCTCTCGGCATCTCGTCCACAACAGCTGATCGCCATTGGGCTTACGCACGTGCATGGTTGCACACTGAGTTGTCACGGGGCCGATAAGACGTCTCCCCATGACTCGGCTCGCCACCGATTCTTCAAAATCGCTGGGGTGATTCGCGCCGCGATTCCGCATTGTAGACGGCGAAACAGAGGTGGTGTTCATGAGCGATCCAGCACGATCCGAAGAAACGATTTTCCTGGAGGCACTGCAATTCGTCACGGCGCCGGAACGGATGGCATACGTGCAGGCGGCGTGTCGCGATGACCAGTCGCTTCGCGTACGCGTCTCGGAACTCCTGGCATCGCATGAAGTGGCGAAGGGGCCCCTGGAAGTGTCTCCCTTCGGTGCGGAGAATGCGTCGACGATGAATCAAGTTTCAGTCGTACGTCTCGGTACGCAGATCGGCTCGTACAAGCTGTTGCAGCAGATCGGCGAAGGCGGCATGGGTGTGGTCTACATGGCCGAACAGACCCAGCCCATCCAGCGTAAGGTCGCACTGAAGGTCATTAAGTCGGGTATGGACAGCCGCGAAGTGATCGCCCGCTTTGAGGCAGAGCGGCAAGCGCTGGCCATGATGAACCATGTCAACATCGCCCGCGTGCTCGACGCCGGGGCCACGGAATCCGGTCGGCCCTATTTCGTCATGGAGCTGGTCCACGGCGTCCCGATCACCAGGTATTGCGACGACCACCACCTCACGCCGCGCGAGCGGCTGGAACTGTTCGTGCCGGTCTGCCAGGCGATCCAGCACGCCCACCAGAAGGGCATCATTCATCGCGACATCAAGCCGTCCAACGTGATGGTCACGCTGTATGACGGCAAGCCGGTCCCCAAGGTGATCGACTTCGGCGTGGCCAAGGCGACCGAGCAGAAGCTGACCGAGCGGACTCTGTTCACGCAATACGGCACGATGGTCGGCACGCTGGAATACATGAGCCCCGAGCAGGCCGAGATGAGCGCGCTGGGCGTCGATACCCGCAGCGACATTTTTTCGCTGGGCGTGCTGCTGTACGAACTGTTGACCGGCAGCACGCCGCTGAGCCATAAACGGATGAAGGAGGCCGGCTATGCCGAGATCCTGCGACTGATCAAAGAAGAGGAGCCACCGAAGCCGAGCACCCGTTTGAGCGAATCAGGCGAAGCGTTGGCGTCGATATCCGCCCAGCGCCACACGGAACCGGCGAAGCTCTCGAAGCTGATGCGCGGCGAGCTGGACTGGATCGTGATGAAGACCCTGGAGAAGGACCGCAACCGCCGCTACGAAACAGCCAACGGATTCGCCGCCGACGTGCAGCGCTACTTGAACGATGAGCCCGTGCAGGCTTGCCCGCCATCGACTGCGTATCGCTTCCGCAAGTTCGCACGTCGGAACAGAAGCATCCTGGCGACGGTAGTTACCCTTGCGCTGTCGCTCGTGCTTGGCACGGTCGTCAGCATGTGGCAGGCGATCCGAGCGACCCGAGCGGAAGGGTTGGCCGAGGAACGATCGAAAACAGCAAGTGCCAATTATCAGTTGGCGGAAGACCAGCGGCGGACGGCCAACGCACAGCGTCAGCGGGCCGAGGCGGGCGAAACGGATGCTAAAAATAAGCAAGTGTTAGCCCAGGACGCCCGCAAGGAAGCCGTGGAAAGCCTCAAAGAGGCCCTGGCGGCCGTGGACCAAATGCTGACGCGAGTGGGCCAGGACCGACTGGCCAATGTGCCGCAGATGGAACCTGTCCGGCGCGAACTGTTGCAGGACGCTTTGAACTTCTACCAGCGATTTCTCCAAAAGAATAACGAAGATCCCGGCATTCGCCGGGAGAC
>JANNGQ010000494.1:0-2877 GCA_031403975.1 Planctomycetota bacterium | reverse complement strand
ACATCGGCTTGATGGTCATGAATCCGGACGGCACCAACGAATACCCGGCCGTCACCAGCGACGATTTCAACTTCTGGAACGCGGGCCGAGCGGGGATCCGCTCCTCATACTTTCCCGTGTCCGAGAATTACGCCTGTTGGTGCGGCACCGATGCACTGGTCTTTGCCGGGTATTCAGATTATGACCCGTCGTTTTTCGGCCATCCGGGCGACACCAGCTACAGCACGGAAGGTTGGCGGTTGTTCCTGGTCAATCCGGTCGGCCTCATCGTCCCCCTCACCGAAACGCCCATCCAGAACGCTCCGCGGTACGACGACTTCAGCCCCCATTATACAGCGACGCGCGGCAAGATCGTGTTCGTTTCTAACCGCAGCGGGTTTGACGAACTGTACGCGATCAACTCCGATGGCAGCGGACTGCAGCAAATCACCGACTTTCAAGGCGGCATCACGGGCACGCTTTACCTGGACGGCCCCGTGTGGGATCCCGCCGGAAACAGGATCGTGGTGACCGTCGATCAGGGCGCTTCGCCTCACGAGCACGACCTGTGGATTCTGGACGTGGACTTGACGAAGCTGAATCCCGGCACAGGAACGGACGGCCGCGTGACCGACATTGACGTGTTCGCGGCTCAGGGTAACGGCATTTCCGAGGAGATGGCCGCCTGGTCCCCAACCGGCGATCGGTTGGTGTTCATCCGCTGGTCGCGGCCGGGACGGGCTTACAAGTTCCAGGTCGTGATCGCCGATGCAAACACCGGCACCGAGACCGTGATCGTCGAATCGACCAAGCAAGGGGTCTTCTATCCAGACTGGAAGCCGGTGCCGTAGCTGGTGACTAACCACTCCCAACTGACCAAAAAGCGGCCGGTGAGTCCCAACCGCGAAGCAGGACACTCACCGGCCTGGTAGCCTCGCCCCGGCGCTCGGTTTGCGCGCCGGGAATAGGGCTTTTTATTGTATCGCAGACCGAATCCGCTAAGGAAATGAAAAAATATGTCCCGAACTTCCTGGACTTCCTGGTTGCGAAACTGGCGAACTAATTCCAAGCCGCTGACTGCCAAAACGGCCGGCCGTTCCTCTCGCCGCAGGCCCTTGCTGCTGGAACGGCTCGAAGACCGCTGTGTGCTGTCGGCCCTGCCGCTCAGCACGCCGCTGAGCACGTTTGCCTCGGTCGCCCCGGTCGGGTCGTTGATTTACGATTCGACGGAATCCGAGGTAGCTGGCAGGGAAGTGGTCGTTTACTTGGTTGACTTCGAGTCTGGCGCTCAGGGATTCACGGACGACAATACGCCTCTTGACGGCTACCTTTCCGGCCTGTGGCATCTCTCGACCGGGCGCGGGGCGCAGCCCGGGCACTCGGCAAACACCAGCTTCTATTACGGGCAATCCGAAGGGCCGGATGGCGGCGGCACGTACTCCCAGGGCGAAATGACGCCCAGCACGGGCACGATCACCTCGCCGTTAATCGCTCTGCCCACCGGTGGCCCCGTGGTGCTGGATTTCAACTACGTTCTAAAGACTCGGGTTCCCACCCCCCCCTTTGCAAGTGACGAGGACATCGCCGCTCTACAGATCAATGCCGGCAGTGGCTGGACGACGCTGCAGCGTTACGATGCGGTGGCCGAGAGTTCTACGTGGACCAAGTCGAGTCCGCTGGACCTGACCGCTTTCGCCGGCACAACGATACAGTTGCGCTGGTTGTTCGACACCGTTCGAGGTCCAGCGGGTCGTCGGCCAGAGGGCTGGTACGTCGATGACATCCAGATTACGACACAGGTTCCCGACGCCCCCGACACCTTCACGATTGCCGTCGATCCTGGCCAGACCATCACCGTGGCTGTCGCGACGGATGCCACCCTGCAGGCAAGCGTCACGCTGCTGGCTGGAGCAACTGGCAACAACGTGGTCGCGAGCGGTACGGCTTCAGCCTCCGGCCAAGAAGTCGTCTTGCAAACCGTCGCAACAACCGGCCAAATTGCCAATAACGGCCCCGAAGCAAGTATCTATCGGGTCGTCGTCGGAGGTGCCAATGGCACCGTCGGCAAATACTCCGTACGGACGATCTTGAACGCAGCCCTCGAAAACGAAAGCCACGGCGGAGCCACGAACGACACGCGGGACACCGCGCAGTACCTGGAGCCGTCGTTCATCTCGCTGCTCCGAGCCGGCAATGCCAACAACGCGGGTGCTCAGCCAGCGCGGGCGGCTGTGCTGGGAACGAGCGATAGCGCCTCCGCAGCACCTCCCGTGAACGACGTGGAACCGAACAGCACACCGGACACGGCCCAGAATCTCGACAGTCAAACATTCACCGTCGCGCCCGATCCGAACATTGAACAATCCAGGAGCATGCCGCACCTCACGATTCTGGGCACCGGAGACGGGACGTTCGACTATTACTCGTTTACCGTGGCCAATGCCGGAGACGTGGGCATCTTTGACATCGACGTCAGCTTCCCCAATACCGGCCCCGTCAGCCCCGCCAGTCTGAATACGGAGCTGTTCCTGTACGATAGCAGCTATACCCTGCTGGCTCAGAACGACGACAGAGTGGGGGCCGGAGGAAGTGTCGATCGTCGGGATTCGTACATCCAGTACACCTTTACAGCTCCCGGCACGTACATCATCGGTGTCGGCGAGTTCGATTCGTTCGACAGCGTCGGGCTGATCGCGGGCAACCCCCCCGACCTAGGAGACATCTACACGCTGCAAGTTTCCCTGGCGGGGAAGCCATTCACACCGGCAACGCCCGATCTCTACAGCTTCAACCTGGATGCCGGTGAGAGCGCGACGGTCGCCGTGCTTGCAAGTTGACTCTTAATCGCATTGCATCTTGTTTCCACATCATACATTTCAACGAAGCATTTTTATCTTT
>JANNGQ010000493.1:0-5434 GCA_031403975.1 Planctomycetota bacterium | reverse complement strand
TATTCTTTCTCGATCGAATAACTGGTGCCATGTGCTCCCAGACCGTTCTTTCGGACCAGCGGTCCCCACGACACAAACTGGTTGTAGACGTTCTTGTAGTCCCGTTGCACGATCTTGAACGAGGGCATTGTCTTTCCAGGGATTGCTTCCCCTTCGCCTCGAATCCATTGTTTCATATCGGGCTGCGAAATCTCAGCTGCTGAATCGTGAGCCAGCGGCGTTGCCACAAGATCCTCGACAGGTTCGGGGAAGTGCCGTGCTGCGACTTCAGAGAACTTCTTTGCGATGTCTTTAAAGATGGCCCAGTCACTCTTCGATTCCCAGCATGGCGGCACGGCCGGCGACAGGGGATGAATGAAACTGTGCATGTCTGTGCTGTTCAGGTCCGCTTTCTCGTACCAGGTCGCCGCAGGCAGGATGATGTCCGAATACAGTGCCGACGTATCCATGCGGAAATTCAGGTCCACCACCAAGTCCATCTTTCCCTGCGGCGCATGTTCGTGCCAGACCACGTCTTTGACGGATCCTTCCGCAAGATCTTTGCCAACCGCGTTGTCGTGAGTGCCGAGGTAATGCCTCATGAAATACTCATGCCCCTTGGCACTGGCCATCAGGGCGTTGCCGCGCCAGATGAACCATACGCGGGGCCAGTTCTCTTCGGCGTCCGGATCCTCAACCGAGAACTTCATCTCCTTTTTCTTCAGCCGGTCCACGATCCAGGCGATGACCTCTTCCGTTGATTTCGCTCCGGCAGCCCGAGCCTCTTTGACGACTTCCATGGGGTTCTGCGGAAACTGCGGGTAAAACGGGAGCCAACCCTGTCTCACGGCACGGACCTGCATGTCCATGGTGTGGCCCTGAGCCGTGGTCTCGGCGGATGCATGCTGAGGAACCGTGTGATAGTCAGTGAAGTCCTTTTCATAACGCCACTGGTCGGTATGCACATAATGCCAGCTCGGCGCATTCTGCAGCCGTGACGGCGGAAACCAGTCTTTCGCCAGCGCGATGGAGGCCCAGGATTCTGCCGGTGCCAGTTTTTCCTGCCCCACGTAATGCGCCAGACCACCACCATTGACTCCGACGCAGCCGCAGAACATCAGGGCATGGATTCCGGCACGATACATCAGATTGGCGTGATACCAGTGATTGATTCCGGCCCCGATCAGGATCGTGCATTTTCCCTGAGTGTGCTCGGCTGTCGTCGCCCATTCGCGGGCAAATCGAATCAACACGTCACGACCGATGCCGGTGTATTTTTCACTCCAGGCCGGCGTATAGGGAGCATTCTCATCCTCGTAGTCGGCGGGATAGGCTCCGGAAAGTCCCCGATTGACACCATACTGGGCCATCAGCAGGTCATAAATCGTCGAGACCTGAATTTCTGTTCCGTCGTTTAATGTGAGCGTCCTGACTGGTACGCCGCGATTCAGTGTGACCCCGGCACCAAAGTCATCCAGTTCCACATTGACGACAGCATCATTGTCTTCAAGAAACGTCAGTTGCGGCTTGATCTCGCTGCCGTCGAGGCCATCCTGCAACAACAGATTCCACTTGCCCTTTTCTGTCGCCCAGCGGAACCCGGAACTGCCCATCGGCATCTTCGGAGCCTTTGACTCCTCGTCCCACATCAGGAATTTCCACTCGCCGTGTTCCTGATCGGCATACTTTTCCAATCGACCGGCGCGCACCAGCTGTCCGGCATGTGCCTTGCCATTTTCGTCCCTCGTGATTTCCACAAGGTATGGCGAATCTGTGTACTTGCGACCGTAGTCCAGGAAGTAGTCTGTCTTCTTCTGATGATGAAACTCCGTCAGCAGCACATGATTGACCGCCATCCACCAGGCACCGTCCTGTCCGGCATTCACCGCAACCCATTCGTCCGCATATTTGGCCACCATGTTAAAGTCGGGGGAGAAGACCCATAGCTTCGTCCCGTTGTGTCGGCCTTCGGCCAGGAAGTGACAGTCGGGAGTCCGCGTCATGCCGATGTTGGCTCCCATCGACACAAGCATTTTGGCGTGATACCAGTCGGCACTTTCAGCGACGTCTGTCTGTTCGCCCCAGGTTTCCGGAGAGGCGGGAGGAAGATCGCAGTACCAGTCATAGAACGACAGTGAGATCCCGCCGATCAGCTGCATGAGTCGCGCGCCGGCGGCGTAGCTGATCATGGACATGGCCGGGATCGGTGAAAACCCCGCGATGCGATCCGGACCGTGCTTCTTAATCGTCTGCACCATCGATGCAGAAATAATCTCGAGGGCTGTGGCCCAATCGGTTCGTCGCAAGCCGCCCTTGCCACGAGCACGCTGCCAGCGCTGACGGGACTCCGGGTTTTCGACGAGACTCTTCCAGGCATCGACGGGATCCGCATGATTGGCCCGCGCCTGCTTCCATAGATCAAGCAATGCTCCGCGAATATAGGGGTATTTCACGCGGAGCGGACTGTAGAGATACCAGCTAAAGGAGATTCCCCGCTGACATCCCCGCGGCTCGTAGGGCGGAATGCCGGCCTCCAGCAACGGATAGTCCAGCCCCTGCATTTCCCAGGTCACAATTCCATCTTTGACATAGATGTTCCATGTACAGCCTCCTGTACAGTTGACGCCATGCGTCGAGCGAACAACTTTGTCGTGCTGCCACCGATTGCGATAGAACTCCTCCCATTGTCGTCCCTGAGGAGTGACTTCGTCTTTGATCCACGCAAGGGCATCGAGAACACTCATTGCTTGCTCCGTTGTGAACCGGACTCCACAAGTGCGCGTCGCACCGAGTGGAGTCGTCCTTTCCAGATAACGTCAAACGCAAAGATCATCGCCGCTGCGCTCGCCAGACCTGTTAACAGAAATGCGATCCGACTGACGGACGGCTCCACTTCACTCTGCACCGCCCCGGATTCAAAGTAAGCTGTCAGGGCATGAATCTCCTCCGCTTCCAGCGGGTGACTCCTGAAGATCGGCTGCATCGTTTCTGTCGCTGGCGCCATCAGCCACGCGCTGAGGGATTTACGGCCCTTGAGGCGTTCGTAAATACGAGTCAGATCAGGCCCCAGTCGCCCCCCGCCCAACGCCGGGAGATCGTGCATTCCGTGACAGCCAATGCAGGCCGAACCCCCATTCTTCAGTCTGAGCGTGCCCACAAAATACTGATTCCCCATGGACCGATCCCGGTCGGTAAACGGCTCGCTGGAGATACGGACACCTTCAAACTGCGATTTCTCAAGAGCCGATTCGGTCTCGATCAGTTTGATGATCTGCTCCGCACGATAACGCGTCATGCCCGGAGCGATCGGCATCACCACTCCACGAGACTCTTCCGCCAACTTCAAAGCGTACGCATCACCGCTTTCGATCATGGCCTTCGGGTTCTGCATGAAGCCGATCAACCATTCCGCCTCGCGGCGCTGCCGGACATTCTTCAGGTCTGGCCCCGTCAACCGCCCGCCACCAATGGTGTGGCAGTTCATGCAGTTCTGGCGGTAGTAGTCCGGAGTGTCCTGGGCTGAAATGGCGGACAAAGTGCTGATCACGAGCAAAGTCACCACTGCCCTCGCGACAGTCTGCCGACATCGTTGATGCGCAAGCTCCAGCCGTTGCTGTAAATCCAGTCGCGTCGTGTGATCTGATTGAAAGGCAAACATCAGGACATTGTCCAGTCACTGCGGTCGAACAAGTAAGTCGCATCAGGCCGAATCGCAAGTGCCGTTCCGGCGGCGCCAACCAGCTGTAAAACGGGATTACAGAAATTGCAATTCTCATTCCCGGCCGAGTGCAGTGCCGGAACAACTGGATGCCAGCGTCCGGAATTCCGACGGTTTGAGATGCCTGCAGAGACAATCGCGACCGTGTCACACGGATCGTGCGCCAGATCGCACACTCTCTCCGCCTGTGGCACACATGCCGCACATGCCGCACAGCCAGGCGCTGCGATCAGTCAATGCGTTGCTGACAATAACCGCAGGAACACCACAACTTGTCAGAGAACAGTCGAACCAGGTCTGTGTCCAACAAATGCTTCTGCGTGGAAAGACGTCCCAGTCCATGGTCATCTTAGCCTGAGAGTCGATACAGGACCGCAGGATCCTGAATCACCATGTGCCGGGCTCGCCAGTTGCAGTGCAGCACTTCAATGTTCTGAACTGGTCGGGTGGAGTTGCTCTGGCCAGGTGCGGGGCGTATGAGAGCCTTTTCGTGGAGGTTCTGAAGAAGCTACGAACCGCGGCCTGCCGCACGACTGGCAGGCAACGCCAGGCGAGAGGAAAGAACGATGCCCGTTCCTGACAACATGACGTCTGTTTCCGACTGGGTGACACAGTATCCGCAGACAGCTGTGTTGTTTGAGGAATTGCAGATCGACTATTGCTGCGGTGGCGGTGTCCCGCTGAGCGTTGCCTGTCAGGAGCACGGACTTGATCCGGATGACATTCTGTCTCGCCTGACCGGTGCCGCAGCGGTTTCGAATCCAGGATCAGCAAACAACTGGTCAGATTCGTCACTCCGCGAGCTGTGTGAACACATTGTGGCGACTCATCATTCGTGGCTGCGGATCGCACTGCCCAGGCTGACGGATCTCATTGATAAGGTTGTGAAGGCGCATGGGGTGAGTCGGCCTGAACTGACTGAGTTGCAGCATGTGTTTGCGGAGTTGCGCGCGGAGCTGGAACCACACATGTTCAAGGAAGAGCGAATCCTGTTTCCAGCAATTCAACTGATGGAGCAATCTTCAAGTCGTCCGCAATTTCCTTTTGGCACGGTTGCCAACCCGATCAGGGTCATGGAAGACGACCATGACACCGTCGCGGCGGCGTTGCAGCGAATTCGCATGTTAACCAGAGGATTTCAGGTTCCGGATGACGCCTGCAGTGCATGGCGAGCCATGCTGGACGGTCTACGCCAGCTTGAGTCGGACACGCATATGCACGTCCACAAAGAAAACAACATCCTGTTTCCGAAGGCACAGCGGATGGAAGCATCACGGTGTGTCAGTGAGCAGCTCTGACAAGACGGCAGGAACCCACCTGGCCGCCGAGCCGATTTCCGCGAAACGAGCCGAATCTCTCTCGGAGCTGTGAAACCTGCAACGTCCCGCGGCAACGCCTATTTGCCATCCGTTCTTTTCAGAATGCCGTCCATCTCCGCTGAATTGAAGGCACGCACTGTCGACGTCTGCACGTTGCCCAGTGAACCGAGATGCAGCAGCATCGCTGTTGCGGTCTCGTCATCCGGTGCTTCGCAGATCAGAAGACCGTCATAATCGCCCAGGGTCCAGAAAACGCCCGTGACCTTGACGCCCATCTTCCTGGCGGTTGCCTTCAGGGCGGCCGCGCGATGAGTTGTTTCGCCAAACCCCTTGATTCCCTGCTGAGTAAACCTGATCGTCGAGATGAATGTCGCCATAGCACTTGATCCTTCGAAATGGTCGGGGGGTTTCTTGTGAC
>JANNGQ010000492.1:0-2315 GCA_031403975.1 Planctomycetota bacterium | reverse complement strand
CAGCAGGAACGGCCCGAACAGGAGCACCGCCGCCGCGGCGACGAAACGGCGCTCCGCGCGCACCGCGCGCGGGAAGCCCCCCGCGATGAAATCGAAGAACCGGTTGCCCGCTTCCACCCGCGTGCCGTACAACAGGCGATGGCCGCGCAGCGCGAGCAGGTTCAGCCGCTCGACGAGATCCGCGCTGTAGCCGCGATCGCGCGCCAGGGCGAGGTGCTGGCAGAGCACCCGGTAGCGCTGCGGCACCGCGCCGTCGGGCAGCAAGTCCGCGGGTGGCGGGCCGGCGGCGGACCCGCGGGCGTCGCGGTCCAGCCAGAGTTCAAAGGCGCCCCACAGCGGCGCATGGGCGCGCTCGAAGGCCTCCTGCTTCACGCGGCGCGCCTGCCGATGAGGAAGTTGGCGATGCGCAACAGGCGCTCGACCGCGGCCGGGCCCTGCGCGTCACCGGTCAGCCGCGCCGGGATTTCCGCGAGCTCGGCCGCGCGCTCCGGCGTCAGCGCGGACACGCGTCCGGCAAACGCCAGCACCGCACGCTGCTCGGCGAGCGCGAGCGGCACGCGCGGGGCGAGCGGGGGTGCTACGGGAATCGCCGCCTGCGTTTATCAGCAAGAAATGCTACACAGATATGTTCACAGGGCGGCGGAACCACGAAACCAGACTCCAGCACGAAGCGGTGGTGGCGGACCCGATGCAAATCAGAATACTGACAGCAGTCGTTGGTTCAACGAATGCTGCGATGGATTCGTAGATCCACCCTCCCAGACTTGTGGAGAGAATGACCGAGACATTCGCAACTGACATCAGCAATGCAAAAATGCTCCCGGCAATTTTGGGCGGACAGCGACGGGCCGCGAAGTCCATCTGGATCAGATTGCCGAGCATATAGGCAAATCCAACGAACACTGAAACCGCCATAGTGCTCACGACGCCGCTGGCCAGCAGATAGGCCAGCAGATAGGCCAGCGTGGACAGCACGCCGCCTGCGATTGCAAGGTGCAGCAGCCAACGGTCGGGAATGATCCGGCAGACAAAACTATACACGACGCAGGCCCCGATCGACCCCACCGAGAACAATGACACCGTGTGCCCGTATTGCTGTTCCGACAAATGAAGCTGCCTCGTCAGATGCAGCTGCTGAATGGTGGACGAGTACGGATTGAAGTTCCACAGAAAGATGAAGACCGCGATGCTCAGGAACTGGGGACTCGTCATCGTCCGGCGCATTTTGCTGAGGCGTCCCCGAAGCGAATCGCCTGCAGCGACGTTGCCGGAAACAGAGACCGTAGCAGGAGATTGACGACTGTTCTCCGGCGGTTCGGAAACCTGCAGCGGGTCATCTCGAAGCCAGAACACGGCCGCGACAAACGAAACCGTTGCTCCGAGTCCGCAAAGCAGGAATCCCAGGTCCTGCCGATTGTGCTGCGTCATCCAGCCGCCGAGGCTTCCGGCCAGAACAGTGGCTGCATACATTGAGCCCCATTGGATCGACTGCAGCCGGCCTGTCAGTCCCAGCGGCTGCCCTTTTTCAACCATCAGAGCGTCGATGACCACGTCGGAGAATGCCACGGCAACTGTCGGAACAACCAGCAGCGCCAGCAATTTCAGAGTTGCACCGTTTGCAGGGATGGACACCGACAACCACAACAGCGTCACCGCGGTGATCGCCGTCGCAAACAGCAGGTAACTTCTGCGGCGGGAACCGAGCAGCGGTACGAAATCGATGATCAATCCGTAAACCGGCTTGATCGCCCAGGGAGCCGATACGATGGCCATGAAATAGGCGATTTGCCCGGAAGACTGATTCCATTGGCGCAACAGCGACCTGACCGGCTGGGCAATCAGTCCTTCGCTCGGCTCCGCCAGGCCCTGCACGAAATAGATAATGCCGAACAGCAGTGATAAGTGAAGTGCGGAGCGATGTGCATCAGCAGAATTGAAGGCGGAGCGATTCATCCTGCCATGATAGTCTCCGCCGATTCCGATGACATTGCCCCGGGACCGCTTGAAGACCTGGAGCCGAATTGCTGTGATTCCTGCCTGAAGGGCGACGTATTCGCTAATTCGACTGTCCCATGTTTTCCGTAACGACCCCATCCAGCTCGCCTGGATGGTGAAGATGATGGTGAGCTAGCCACGCAACGACGCACGACCACTCCCATTCTTCCTGCTTTGCCGCCTTCTTCGGCAAAGCAGGAAGAATGGGAGTCAGGTGCCGATCGGACTGGCGCCCACCGGCTACACCCGAATGATGCACCCGACCGGCGAGGTGTCGTCATGCTTGGCGGCGATGGCCAAAGGTATTCCCTACACGTTGT
>JANNGQ010000491.1:0-4156 GCA_031403975.1 Planctomycetota bacterium | reverse complement strand
ATTCTGCCCTTGTGCAGAAGCGTCAGAACTCATGTGTGTTTCTGTTTCTGTTCGGAGGTCCCAGCCAGATCGATTTGTGGGACATGAAGCCGGAGGCGTCCGTCGAGATTCGCGGTGATTTTCAGCCAGTGGCGACGCGTGTGCCCGGGATCCAGATCTGTGAACACTTACCACGGCTTGGTCAGCAGATGGACAAGGTCTGTCTGCTGCGGTCCATGCGGCACAACATGAATGTGCATGGACCGGCCTGCAGTGAAATCTTCAGCGGCCGCCCGTATCACTCGGCACCGATTACCGATGAGGCGACTGCAGAGGACTGGCCGTCGCTCAGTTCCATGACGATGCGATACGGCACGTCTGCGACCGGGCTGCCGCCCTCCGTTGTCTTGCCATGGTATCTGCATTTCCCCGGGCAGAGCCGCCGAATCGCCGGTCAGACGGGCGGTCGTATGGGTGAGCGGCATGACGCCATGCTGGTCCAGGGCTCCGGCAACGGCGAGTTTAATGTCGATGGGCTGAACTGGCATGACACTGCACCGCTGGCACGTATTGAAAGCCGCCGTCGGCTGCTGCATCAGCTGCAGCCAGGCGACCGGAAAATGTCCTACTCGGAGAAACTGGTGAATGACGTCGAACGCCACCGCGATCGGGCGTATTCGCTTCTGAAACATCGGGCCGGTGAAATTCTGGATTTGTCGCGTGAGCCTGCGCCTCTTCGTGAAAACTATGGTCGAACATCGGTCGGGCAGAGTCTGCTGATGGCCAGACGACTTGTCGAGGCCGGTGTCTCCCTTGTCAGCGTCAACTGGGAGGACGAAACAAAAATCGACGGGACCAACACGTGCTGGGATACACATCAGGACAATTTCGCCAAGCTGAAGAACCTGCTGTGTCCGATATTCGACCAGGCATTTCCGGCGTTCCTGCAGGATCTTGACGATCGCGGACTTCTGGAAACAACTCTGGTCGTCGCAGTCGGCGAGTTTGGGAGGACACCGAAGCTTGGCCAGTTCACTCAAAGTTCGAACACGCGAAAAACGGGTCGTGACCATTGGCCTCATGCCTTTACAGCGATCCTCGCCGGCGGTGGAGTCCGTGGCGGGCAGGTTTATGGCAGCACGGACCGGCATGCGGGCTACGTCACCGATAGCCCGGTGTCGCCCGCCGATCTGTCGGCAACAATTCTGCATCATCTGGGCGTCGATTCCACGCAGGAATATGCGTCAGACAACCAGTTGCTTCGGCACCGTTTGAGCGATGGACATCCAGTACTCGGCCTCGGATGATTTAGAACCCCGGAAAAACCTCCTTGGCCGCGTTGTGTCGAGAGTGGTCGAGGTGCACTGTCTTACAATGCCAACCTGAGGTTGAACAGAAGCGACGAGGCGACAAATGTCGTCGAGGAGTGATGACGCCGCAGATCGGCCGCTATCGACTCAACCCTGCGCGATCGTCGGTCCGGGTTGACGGATATTTTTACAGCAACAAATACCTGACAACGACAAGGCCAATGTCGAAAAAAAATGTGACTTTCGGATCATTGGGGTATTCCGGGGCCTGAGTTGTGTCAGCAATCCGAATCAATGTTCCGCATGGTAGGATTCCGGAGTTGTCGCGGGATGTCCTGCGAGGATTCTTGGATTCATGGGAGTTACAGGATGATTCGGTTCTGCATCGTGGCGATTCTGTTGATTGGCATGACGAGTGGAGTGACTGAGGCACGCAACAGGAACCGTGTCACGCGATATCAGGGAAGTTCCTGGCGGTCTCAGTCTCCCGTGCGTTACACAACCAACGCAAGCCAGGCTGTCAACTCACAGAGCAGTCAGAGTGTTTCCGGGCGATTGGTTCAGCCGGTCAGCATTGAGAAAACGAACGGGACATCATCTGTACAAGGGAACTCCATGCAAGCATGGGCGGAAGAAGAAGCCCGAATGATGGCCAGCCGTGGTACATGTGGTCACATACGTCCAGCTCCGTCAGGCTGTTTTGTCGGCGTTGGGTGTGGAATGACGTGCATGGGCTCGGGACGGCTCGTTGCCGAAGCGTCGTACCAGGGAAAAACGGTCCGCGTCTGGCAGCGCTAACGGCCTGTACGACAATCAATAGCCGGGTTTGTCGCCTTTCGCTCTGAGGCCGTGAGTATTTCACGCCACCGGGTTTACCCCGGTGGTTCAACGGCCTTTGCGCTAGTCCGGTTCTTGGCGGCGAAAGGCGACAAATGTTTCTGTGCGGTTCCTGAGGGATGCGTTTTTCCGCGGATTCATGTCGCGTACCAAATCGAGTACAAATGTCGACATGAGATTCCTCGCACGAATTGTCTGTGCCTATGGGTTCCTGGCCTCAGGGATTGTGGCACTGTGGCCATTGCACGGTGCGCGAGCGGCCGGGGACGAGGAGTTGTTTTGGGCGTTTCAGCCGGTTCGCTCGGCTTCTCCGCCGACAGTTCGCGCCATGGAATGGGCGGTCTCGCCCGTCGATCAATTCATTCTGGCGAAACTCGAAGAACGAAGGCTGAGTCCGGCTCCCGTCGCCGAGCGGCGGACTCTGCTTCGCCGGGCCACGTTTGATCTGATCGGACTTCCTCCCACACCTGACGAGATTGCCGCATTTCTGGCAGACGATTCAGCGGAAGCCTTCGCCAGAGTTGTCGATCGGTTGCTGGCATCTCCGCAGTATGGTGAACGATGGGGACGACATTGGCTGGATGTCGTTCGCTATGCCGATGCCCGAGACCTGATCCAGTTGCCGGCCGAGAGTGATTTCCGGGAGGCGTGGCGATACCGCGACTGGATCGTTGCCGCCTTGAATCGAGATCTCCCCTACGATCAGTTCGTCATGCAGCAGGTGGCCGGCGACTTGCTGCAACCGGTCGATGCCGCTCGCATCGACGCCGAAGCGATCGTGGCGACAGGACTGCTGGCGATCGCGGACTTCGTTCCTGGCGACGTCGACAAGCAGCAGATGATCGCCGACTACGTGAACGATCAGATTGACGTGGTGGGTCGGGCGTTTCTGGGACTGACGCTGGCCTGCGCTCGCTGTCACGATCACAAGTTCGACCCGATCACGACAGAGGACTACTACGCATTAGCCGGCATCTTTTTCAGCACGCGGCTGATTCCTGGACCGGTCAAAGGAAATACGCCGCTGGTTCGTGTACCGCTGTTGTCTCCGGTCGAAATTACCGCGATGGAGGCCTGCAATGCTCAGGACAAGGCGCGTCTTATCGAGCTGTCTCGCGAGATCAGCGTTTTGGCTGAGGGTGAGTATCGTTCGTGTCTCGAACGGCGCGTAATTGCCGAGACGCAGAGTTACCTGCTGGCCGCCTGGGAATTCGTGAATGTCTCACCCGGCGACGAGCGACGGGCGATGGTTGAGTTCGCAAAGGTGCGGGAGCTTGACGCAGCCGCACTGTCGCGCTGGATCGTGTATCTCGAGGAGAAGCCACCGCACGCCGCACTGACGGCATTGCGCGGAGCGCCCGACAAGGACACCGCAGAACAGCGGGCGCGCGAATTGTATGGAAAGCTGTTGGAGTTTGCGGTCCATCGTCATGCGCGGGACGGTCGTGATACGGCACCGAAATCAATCGCCGAGTCCGAAGTGTTTCGCTTCCGGGCCGATGACCGTCGAATCGTTACGAATGATGTTCAACAGGTTGCTCTTTGGCCGAACCGCGGTCGTGCGTTTGTGAATGCCGGGCCCGTCTCCGAGGTTGCATCACCCGTGACGGCGTCGGTCGTGATTGAACGGCAGTCTCGAATGGTGCTCCATTTTTCCGGGAAGGAATTGTTGCAGGTTCCGGGAACGGTTCCGGCGGCGGGAAGCGTGTTCGTGGTGTTTCGGCCCGACCCGATGGGTCCTTCCGATCAGCGACTGATGGGCTGGGAGGATGCAGCCGCGGGTCAGCACGGATTGGGCATCATGATCGACGCTGCCGGCGCGGTGCACGCGATTCTTCGCCGCAACGGAGCCAATGGAGACATCGTGGTCCCCGCCCCGACTCCTGCGCCCGACGGAACAGCGTTTCAGATCTTGAGTATTACCTGGGGACCGGACGGAGTCGCGCTGCATCGACGCGGACAGGCCATAGGAAGCAACAAGTCGATCGATTCGCTGTCCTCTGACCCGGCCATTACGGCACTGCAGATCG
>JANNGQ010000490.1:0-6489 GCA_031403975.1 Planctomycetota bacterium | reverse complement strand
ATCTGCATCGTCTGCTGACCATCGGACGCCATCAGGATCTGATAGCCCTCGTCGGCGAGATACGCCTCGAGCAGTTCCCGATTCTGCTGGATGTCGTCCGCGATCAGGACCCGCGAGGAAGAAATGTCGATGTCCGAAGTTTGCATGGTTCTCGTGGTCCGAACTGCGACAGCCGATCCGCAGAAGCGGGGAGTATAGTGGAACGGTGTCCGCTCGAAAACGCAGTTCTATTGTTGACTCGCCGCTCCACCGGCGGGGATCCGGATCTGGCATCTGGCCTGCCATGATCGGCGCGAATCGCAGGAATCCCGGCCGACGGAGCGACCGGACAACAGTCATGGCCGGCAGGAAGCGGACTGGCAGGATTGGCCCATTCGACAGCCGCATCAGCCGTTTCGGTCGGCGAGGATTCCTGAATCACCCGCTTCCGGACGCACCGTGTCCTGTTCGGCGTTCCCGTCGCGGATTTCCGCTGCATCGATGAGTCGTTTCAGTAAAGCTGGCTGAACGGCACCCCGAAAACGAACTCGCCCGTCAATCTCGACAACGGGGACCGATTCACCAAACAGGCGGACGAGCTGTGGATCTGTGTCGATGTCCACAATCTCGATCGCCGGCAGGGCATCCTGGAACCGGAGCAGTGTGGCGATCGCATCATCACAGAGATGGCACTGCTGACGAGTCATCAGCCGACAGGAACGGAACAAGGGGCGACCGTCCCGCGGATTGCTGATTGGCAGAGGCGACTTCAGCAGAATGGCTGCGGCCAGGAACATGCTGCCACAGACCACGAGGTGCAGTTCCTTGCTGGAGTACCAGACCGACGGCAGCCGGAGGAAGTTCATATCCATGCGTTCGCAGAAGATGAGGACGGCAAACGCTGACGCGGACACCATCATCGCAGTCCCGATCCACGCTTTGACTCGATCCTGAAACTCAGCTTCGTGCGGGTTCATGGCCCTTCGCTCCTGTGATCAGGCCCTGAATGGAATCCCCGGGACTATAACAGAACCGTGATCACATGTAGAGACCTCAGCATCCGTCAGCCAGGAAACTGCATCACCGGCAGGCGTTTCTCACAAAATCTTCTGACGCATTGGCGGAAGTCGGAGATTCCGTTTGAATGCCGACCGCAGGATTACGAGCATATGGTCATGACCATTCAACTTTCTGCCGGTTCATTCCTGCAGATGCTCGCGCGCAGTGGCCTGCTGAGTGACGAGCAGATGACTCACGTTGAAGAGCGATTCAGCGTTTCACCGGGAGAAGTTTCAACCGGCCAGATCGGTGACTGGCTGCAGCAGCAGCAACTGGTCACGGATTGGCAGGCCGAGAAACTGCGGCAGGCGAAGTTCCGCGGGTTCTTTCTTGGTCCCTATAAGCTGCTCGCCCGAATCGCGAGGGGAGGAATGAGCAGCATTTACTCGGCGCAGCACCGCGACTCCGGAGAAATCCATGCCCTGAAAGTCCTGCCGCCGGCGCGGACAAATCAGACTTCGTACCTTTCGCGATTTCAGCGCGAGGCGGCGATGACGCAGCGGCTGCAGCATCCGAATATCGTGCGGGTCTTTGGAATATTCTCTGAATCCGACGGTCAGGATGCCGTGCATTTCATGGCCATGGAATTGCTGAACGGCCGGGATCTCTTCCGGATCGTGCATGCTGACGGCCCTCTGCATTGCCGTGTGGCGGCAGAGTTTATTCGTCAGGCCGCGCTGGGCCTGGAGTATGCTCATCAGGCGGGCATGGTGCATCGTGACATCAAGCCTGGCAATCTGTTTGCAGCGGACGACGGTCAGATCCGGATCCTGGATCTCGGGCTGGCTCAGGACTTTGACAGCGACGAGAACCTGACGCGCGACTTCAACGAACGAGTGCTCGGGACGGCAGACTATCTCGCCCCCGAACAGGCTGCGGACAGCCACACCGTAGACGGTCGAGCCGACATCTACAGCCTCGGATGTTCACTGTATTTTCTGCTCACCGGACAACCGCCGTTTACCGAGGGCACTCTGGTGCAGCGACTGATCGCTCATCAGAAAAACACCCCTCCCCCGATTTCACAGTTTCGAAACGATGTGCCGGACGAGCTGGCAACGATCGTGACTGCGATGATGGCCAAGAACCGCAACGACAGAATCGGTTCGGCCGCTGAAACGGCAGACCGTCTCGGCCGCTTTCTTGAACACACTGTTGACGATTCGTCACCCGATCGCCTGCCGTGTCCTGTCGAGCTGAAGTCTGATGAGAAGGTTGAGTCCTGTTTTCTCCCGGCATTCACCGAATTACTGCAACAGATCGAGGTCGAATGCCGAAAACCCGGTTCGCTGTCCGCAGATGCCCGGAGTGCGCATCTGCTGGCGCTCGCCCGAGACCTGTTGAACCCGCAGGATGCCGCTGTTTCTGCAGTCGTTCTGCTGTCTGCCGCGGAGGAAGTTCAGGCGGTGGCATTGACGATCGAGCCGAAGCCGCAATTCACCGGGAAACCATTCGATGGTTTCTCCAGGCGATCGTTGTGGTGGATGGTGGCACTGACCGGAGTGACGCTCCTCGCAGTTGCAGCTGCAGTTGCAAGTACGATTGACTGGAATCGATTGCAGTCGCAACTTGAGTCGCACTGGCCGCATTGAGTCCGACGTGCGTGATCCTATGGCGTATCCGCCGGCTTTGTTACCGTCGTTCCGCCGGAGAAATTCCCGGACACACCTGCATCCGCTATCAGCTCCGGCAGCAGCGGGTGATATCGGTAATAGACTTCCAGCGTCAGGGTAGCAAGGCATGTGGTCAGCAGCCGACCTCCAGCCCTGCTGTAGTCGTCTCGGTCGCGAGGAGCCCAGCTGCCTTTCGCATCACCGTTTTGCTCCTGCCACGCAATCAGATCATCCCGCATCCGCCCGTTCCAGCGATCCCATTCTTTGCCGCCCCAGTTCTTCATGACCTGAGTCGCAAAGTAGTTGTAGTAAAGATTGTCATAAGGCCCCTTTTTGTCGATCAGTGCGACTCCTGCGCGGAGGTCGCCGTCATCACGGCCCCAGCCGAGATACATCCGACTGAGTAGCGCCATGGACGTCACAGAAGCTGCGTATTGCTTCTTTTCGATTTCATATCCGTATCGCCCTTCACGGTCGACAGCAACGCTGTCGAGATAAAACGACACACCCTTGAACGTGGCGTCCGGAATTCTGAAGCCGGCCTTCTCCGCGGCCTTCAGAGCCATCAGCTGAATGGCCGTCGCGGATGTCGAGCCGGGTTGCTGCGGATTGTATCGCCAGCCGCCGCCGCGGGGATCCTGTGAGTTGATCAGAAACAGGACCGCGCTTTCCGCAGCAGGCTTCAGCTTGCGGTCTTTCGTCATTGCATAAGCTTCGCACAACGCCAGTGTGGCCGCTCCGTGGACGTAATAGGCATAGTTCGGCTCTTCATCCCTGTCCGATTTATTCACGACGCCTCGGAGATCATACCCCGCCTGCGCGTTGACGCCGACGGTCATCAGAAAGTCGAGCCCCGCCTGCACCTGCTTCTTATACGGGCCATCCCGATGAGTCTGTCCGGCTGCCAGAAAAGGCAGCAACGCATAAGCTGTACCGCCGATCGGATTGTTGGCCGTTCCTGGATTGGAACACGGACCAACATCGATGAAATCCCATGAACCGTTCTGTCGCTGCCGGGCATTGAGCCAGATCAGAGCGTTGCCGACCGCTGATTCGCTGGCAACAGAGCCGCCATATTTTTTTACCAGGTTACTGCGACCCGCCTCACTGCGATTGCCTGTCCCGTTTGGATCGTTTCCGGCACCGCCGCCATCAGGCGACGATGCTCCGTTGCCGTCCGGCGTCGGACGCAACGTCGATGCCGGCGGCAGCATGGATTCGGTAACGCGAAGCTCCGGCGTCGATTCAGGAAACTGTTCTGTCTCCAGAGCTGCCTGAAGTTGCGGTTGCTCGATCACCACATCAACAGGGATTTCGATCTGGATTTCCTGCTGTTCGCCGACTTCCATCATCGGCGGTTCTTCAGGGAACAGATTCTCCGCGGCCGACGACATTTCGGAAAAACCTGCGAGGATCGGAGGCTCACCTGCCGTCTCAAGAAAATCGAGCTGCTTCAGGCCGAGCAAGAGCAATACAAGCCCATTCAATGCCGCGCTCACGCAAACAGGGGTCCGGCTCTGCCTGAGATCCTGCCCGGTTGCTGCATTGGACTGCGGGTCCAGAGTCCTGCGATCCGCCTTACGAGCCCGCAGGCCCATTCGTTCCGCTTTCTCCCGTGCCGCGGTCCTCGCGCGATCCAGAATTCCGAGTGACGACGGCGAGCGCTGCCTGCGGGACTTGCCGCTCACACGGATGTCCTGTGAACCGACCGCAACCCCCTGCGACACGAAGCCGGTTGTTGATTCATCGATCACTGCTGCTGACAGCTCCACCGGGAACTGCACGGAAGGACTTTTCTCGGATGACAGATCGGCGGAATCCTCGGTATCCGGCGTCGCGAGATTTCGGATTTGTGCAAATCCAGCCGAACTCTCACGAATTCGGCTATTGGAATCCTTCTCAGTGTTTCCCGCCGGGTCGGATCTTTGCGAAGCCGAAATCGCAGAAATCACCGGCTCAGATTGTGCGACGCCCGATGGCTTCGAGGAAATCTGCGAGGGTGTCTTTCGTTCCAGATGGCCGGTCGACCGACCGACAAGAATCGATTCGCCCGAAGCGGCCTGTTCGGACATTGCCGACAGTGTCTGAGATAAGGTCAGATACTGCTGCGAAAGCGATGCATGATGAACTGATGCAGTGACAGCCTCTTCTGTCTGAGCTCGCAGAAAAGCCGCATATTCCTCAGGTGACTGCTGCGGATCCGGGCTGTTCGGAAGTGTGCTCATAGAACACGACGGATGCGACTCGTGACCGACAATCGTCGAAACCCGCGCCTCCTGCGCACGCAATGCCTGCTGAGTGTATGGACGCCACTCGCTCCCTACAAATCGACGGGCGTGTTTTTTCGAAAAGTGCGGCCGGGCCGGGCTATTCCCTGGAGGATCTTAGACAGTAGATGATGGGGGTAATGGTTTCGTAGCCGGAGTCGTGAGACTTCGGAGTCACTCGGTCACCCTCGAATTCTCACGAATCCGGCTACAACAATCCTCCACCGCGTTGCGCGCCAGAGGCTATTCCACGACCCAGTAGTCAAACACAAAAGCTTCATCGAGTTTTCCACCAAGCAGAGCTACAAACTTCAAATGCTCCGGGTGAGGCAGATAGGCGGCTCGGTCTTCTTCAGTGGCGAAACTAACGAGATAGCCATGAGTGAAATCTTTGTTTAATCCTTCCGGACTGTTGTTGAGTCCGCGTTCGAAATCCTTCACCTGCGGAATGTGGCGCTTCAGATCCTGGAACGCACGGTTGATCTCATCGAGCTGCGCCGGTGTCACTTCCGGCTTGAACTTGAACAGCACAATGTGCCTCAGTTCCCGAGTCCTTGCTTTGATTTCTCCCGCTGCCTCCAGCATTCGCACAGCGACGAAGCGATTCCCGGCCTCATTCAGATGCACGCCGTCCGTCGTGAGGACACCTTCGGCTTGATTGGCAATGTTGTATTCTTTCAGGTCTGCAATGAAGGCCGCTCGCAGGTCCAGCAGCGTTGCTCCGGATTCCATCGCAACCTTGCGACTGACGGCGGAGTACTCTTCCAGCATCGCGTCGAGATCATTTGATCCGCCGTGCATTTCCCCGATCACGCTGGGCGTCGCCAGAATGACTCGCGCACCGGCATCGCTGCAGCGCTTCACAAGGCTTCGCAGCCCGGACTCATACTTTGCGATCGAAGTGCCCTGCCCTCTTGTCGAATGCCAGACGTCATTGATGCCGATGTAGATCACAACAACATTCGGCTTGTGAGCCAGCACATCTTTGTCCAGACGAGCCTCCAGGTCCGGCACTTTGTGTCCGCCGATTCCGGCTCCGATCACTTTGATCCCGGAATCCGGTCGTGACTTTTCGATCGCCTTGCGAAACAGCGTGACATATCCAGTCTCACCGGCTCCCTGCTGCGTGATCGAATCGCCGAGAAAGACAATGGTCTCGCCATCCTTCAACTGCGCCGAAGCACTCGCGCCGGTTACGATCAAAACTGTCATTGTCATCAGTGTCCTGAGATTCAGCATTTGTCAGTTTCCTCCGAAAATCACGCCACGCATCACAAACCAGTCCCGGTGCCGGAGGTTGGCAAAGTGTACTGGCATCGTCAACCGAAGCCCGAAGTAACGTAGGTCCTGCACGAATCAGGCAGCGACAGGGCGCTGGCCATCGGTATAGTGCCGTACGTCCCGATGCTGACACCGGCGGCTAGCGCCGTACCGCTTACGACCTGAGTTTGGAAACGATCAAGAATGGAACTCAGTCAGCCACGTCATCGCCGGAATGAACGCACGCCGCGACGTCGAGAACGCCACGCCACCGGGCCTGCCCCGGTGGTTCAACGGCTTCTGCGCCAGTT
>JANNGQ010000489.1:0-1757 GCA_031403975.1 Planctomycetota bacterium | reverse complement strand
ATTCCTGAAGTGTTTTCAGCAGCCTGAGTGACGCCATTCGAAGGGAGTATGAACCGTGAGACGCCATGATCTGACAAACATGCGAACTCGCACAATCGATGCGATCACCGGTATGCGGATTCGGCAGTATGAGCAGCTGAGCGGTGTGCCTGTCATGTTTCCGGTGCCGATCGAGAAGATCGTGGAGCGTGTTCTGGAGTTGAATTTTGACTGGATTGAGATCGACGAGCATCCGGGTGAACAGATCCTCGGCGGACTGATTCCGGAAGAACGCCGCATCGTGCTGAACAGCAGGCATCTGGAGCTGTTTCAGTCGAAACCCGGGCTGGAACGCAGCACGATCGGTCACGAAGCCGGGCACTGGGACATCGACATCGATCGCACCAGCCTGCACCATCCGCGTCTGCCTGGCTTCGACCTGCAGAACAGCATTGTGCGGCGACACGCTGCCGATCGTCATGTGCTTGTCCAGGTCCTCAACCGCGCGGCGTTTGATGATCGCTACTTCGAACTGTATCGCGAACTCACCGCCGGGCAGGATGCGCCCGAAGTCCGCAGCGCCGTGGATCGTTATCAGTCTTCCCTGCTCATGCCCGACTGGCTGGTCCGAAATGCCGTGAGAGACATCGATGTGACCTCATGGCCGGCTCTCTATGACCTCGCAAGTAAGGCTCAGGTCACGATCTCCAATCTGGTCGTGAGACTGCAGCGGCTGGATGTCATTTACGTTCCTGAGGGCACTCGGAATCTCTATTCCGGTCGCGATGCCTTTGTCGGACAGAAGCACTTGTTTTGAATCGCAGTTCCGCGTATCCGCAGAATCAAACGGAGGTCTCCAAGCCTCCGTTTTTTTGAATCCCGCAGTTGACAGTTACTGTTAACACACGGGTGGTGCTCCATCCATTTTCCTCAGAACGGAGTCATATCATGCTCGTCCTCTCCCGCAAACTTCAGGAACAGATCGTCCTCCCCGGACTCAATATCCGAGTCACCGTCCTCAGCGTCGGAACAAACCGGGTTCAACTTGGCATTGAAGCGCCACGCGGAATTCAGATCACTCGACGAGAAACGGAACGCCCGGCGAAAGCCATTCAGATTGATCAGAGATTGCTCGAACGACTACAGCCATGACATTACGACCCATAACCCCTATTTGTCCTATGTATTCATTCTTGAAAGGCAGAACTGAGATCCTTCCCAAGATTCGCGTCATTCAACGGTCTGCGTTGATTGAGAGAATTCTTCTGAAAGCGTAATCTGCAGAGCCTGAGTCGCCTCGGAAGTACGGGGCAAGATGACCAGTTTTTCAGGATGTACATGTTGCTCTGCAAATTGGCGGTCTGAGGGTATTTCACGACGATAACTGAGGCGTGAAGTCAGCGGACGGCGGCTGCGGGCCGGTTCGGATGAGGAGAGTTCTTGTGATAAAGTTGTCTGCTTGGCGCAAACAATCGGCACGTCGCGCATTGGGAGTTCTTTCGCTGTCGGCGGCAATGCTGGTGGCGTCAGCGTCTTCGGGTACTTCACTGCAGGCGACTCAGGACGAACCTGCTGTCGCGGTTCCCCAGTCGGGTATCGCCTTCGAAATCAAAATCCCCAACGATCTGTCGGCTGAAGCCATCGAAGCGGTTGATGCTGAACTGGCGACGAAAGCCGGCCCGCTGCTCGCGACCTTGTTTGATGTCACTCAGACAACCGACGCCCGCAAGGCGGCTGCGAGTGAGCTGCAGACAGTTGCCGAGGCGATATCCGTGGTC
>JANNGQ010000488.1:0-4662 GCA_031403975.1 Planctomycetota bacterium | reverse complement strand
AAACGTCTTCGACCAGTTTTGCATCAGGACCGGTCATCAGGTCTTTGCGAAAACGCACGACAAGTCCGGCATCACCATCAGCATCGTAGACCCAGAGTTCCCGCATGACCCGGCGTGATCCCAGTCGTACGATTCTGGCGGGCTGTCCCAGTGTCTGGACCACTTGCTCGACGGTCATTCCGGGAACAACACGGCCTTCGCGGACGGCCAGCTGGATGTCATTTTTCGGCAACGAAAGAACCTGTTGCTTCGTCAGCCATTGATCATTCAGCCGTTCCCAGCCGAGGCGTCTCAGCCGGTCAGCGATCTGCAGGGCGTCATCGCGAGAATCCTCAGATGCCAGAAACCACGCCCGCTTCAGTAGTTCCACGGCCTGTTCCTGGTGACGGCCATCTTTCCAGTTTTCCGCTGCATAAAGATACTCATCGGCGGTCCTCAGCAGTCCTGCGATTGTCGCGCCGCCAAACCTGCGTTCCTGGGCAGTCAACCACCGTGACAGCACCTTCGGAAAGGCATCCGTCCGCGAAAGTCGCGTCAGCAGTCCGGACAATTCCTGCAGTTCCTGCCGCGTTAGCTGTTCCACTCGTCCCAGCCGGTATTCCACTTCGTATTCCTCAAGAACTTTCGCGGCGTCCGTCTCGGTCGGGAACTCGCTCCGAACAACGGCGGCCAGGGCGAGGCCATTACTGCCGTCCGGCTTGAGCATCAGCTCGATCTGCTGCAGCCGGGCACTCAGGAACATCAGCCGGTGCAGCCATTGCCGGTCGTCATCCGAACCGCTCTCATAGGCGCCGACCGCGTCTTTCTGAAATGGACCCGTCAATCGTTCGGGCACTTCCGGAATCTGCCGATCCCATCCTTCACAGGTCTGCCGGATTTCGGCCAGCAGCGCCTCCAGATCCGGATTTTTCCGCTTCCACAATGCGTGAAGAATCTCAAACTGCAGCAGATCGAGCAGTCGCGGGTCCACCTGCAGAATCACCCCTTGATCGCGCACGCCGCGCAGCCGCACTGGGTCAACGTGCGCCTGTTGACGGTTCAGCGCGATGCCCTGAGTCCTCAGGGAACTGATTTCGAGGGCGAGCTTGTCGTCCTGATAGTATTCGGCGTCGGGAGAATACTCGTCAGCAAGGAGAAACAGTAAGTCCGGCCGATTCGGAGGAAGCGCCTCAATCCGGCGGTTGAGCTGATCAAGATCGGTATCGCGAACTAGCATTCTCGACACATGAAACAACAGCTTACCGTTCTCGGACAAGAATCGCCCGGAAAGTTCCATCCGCTGCCCGGCGCGCATCCGGTCGGGAAGCTTGATATTGGCGGACAGGCGGCAGGGAACGTCAAATTTCTCCAATGTGAACGTGTCCGCCGTTCGGCCATGGAATCTGCCGTGAATCTGGAATTTACGTTCGTCGGCAGCATGCTGAGCCCAGTCCGCCTTCTGCGACTGTATCTGCGCCACAGACGTCGACTGCGCAAAGCACGACGCAGCAAGGAATGAATCCAGACAAATGATCGCGAAACACAGGATCAGTCGGACAGCACAAGTCGCGTCGCAACACTGCTTCATGATTTCGACTCCTTCCCGTCAGGATTCGCCGTCGCTGTCTCCGGCTGCTGCGGCAGTTCATCCGGGCGATCGAATTCCACAAACTTCGCCTGGCGTTCCAACAACTGCTGCAGCCCCGGTGTTGTCTCCAGGTCATATCCCAGCTTCGAAACATGCAGCTCAGTCGTGATCAGCGCGCAGGAATGGCCGGTCAGACTGATTCGCCATTCACCGTCGTGTCCGTCCGGTGGCTCACAGCGTCCGATTTCTGCGGAAAACAGCACCGGAGCATTCGGCGTCACCTGCGTCAGCCTCATGAGCCGCGCAGATTCCACATGAATCCTGACGGGTACCGAATCGACAATCAGTGGCAGTTCGGCCACCAGCAGGTGATCGGGTGCAGACACAGTTTTCAGAGGGCAGTCAAAGATCAACCGACGTCCGAGAAGCCCCTGGCTGACGTCCCGGGCTTTCAACCGATCAAACGCTGCGCCTTCCGTGAACACTCCATCCAGCATCCCGACCAGATCCAGAGTCGTGTGCTCATCAACCGCGACCGTCTGTTCCAGAAGTGCCCGCGCCCTCCATGTGTCGGTGTCGGATCGACCCAGCGTTCCCGCTGCGGCCACGGCTTTCGTCAGCGCTGTACGCAGCAGAATCAGATCCTTGTCCTGCAGAGCCGTTTCGGCAATGTCCATTTCCTGCCGCCAGATCCGCCGGGCGCTTTCCAGCTGCTTCTGATGCACGATCCACCAGCCCGTGCCGCAGAGCACCGCGACACCGGCGACAGCCAGCAGCCGCGTCACCGAAAACACTCGCCGCAAACGCACACCCAATGCGGCTCGTGGAACCTTGATGACAAGTTCCGACTCCTGCTGCAGTGCGTTCTCGACGTCGCTGCGGCTCGTCCGAACTGTTACAACGGATCTGCGCTCTCCGTCGGAACGTCGTCGTGGCTGTGTCGCCGTTTCACCATCAATCTCCGGCGTCTCTTCCGCTTCAGGACGTGCCCGCTCCGATCTGTCAGCGCGACTCTCAGGAGTCGGTCGATCTTTCGCGTCCTGAGACGCTTCGCCGACGACAATGTCCCTCAGGACGACACCGACGCGTTTCGCCAGCGAGCCGTCAATGACTTCGCTGTACACGCGGCGCGTCGACGGATACACATTGACTGGCAGCACATAAATCGTCGCCTGACAGGCCGAGCAAGTCGCCTGAATCCCGGTGGCCCGCCGAATGCCCGCCACTCGATGTCCGCAGGCACAGGACAGGTCAAACGGGACCGGCACATCATGCGCGGCTGTTCCCAGCAATCGCGCGGAGGCCTTCAGCAGTCGGGCTTTCAGGCTTGCCATGTCCTCTGCATGCTGAATAAGGTGTCTGGTATTCCGGTGTCGCGTGTCGTAGGCTGGCCATTGTTGCGATCGGGATCGCAAATTTCCATTTGAGAACATGGCCCTGACGGAGACTCTGGTGTGAAACTTCCAGTCTTGACTTTCCGTATCAGCATCTTCCTGCTGCTGATTCCCGGCTCTTTCAGCGTAAATGCCACTGAACCCGGGAAGACATCGTCGGCTGGAAGCCATCGTCACTGGATTCCCGGCTCTTTCAGCTTAACGGCCGCTGAACCCGAGCGTCGTGAATGGACGGTCGAGAGTGCGATTCGAGAAGCCCTGATCGCCGCGCCGGAAAACGCCGACTCTCAGTCCGTGCCGCTGGTCTTCGTGTTTCATGGTCATGGCGGAACGATGAAGCATGCTGCGCGGACTTTTCGAATTCACGAACTCTGGCCGGAAGCGATCACGGTGTACATGCAGGGACTGAAGACTCCGGGCAAACTGACAGACCCGGACGGCACGAAGCCCGGCTGGCAAAGCAGCCAAGGCGACCAGATGGATCGAGACCTGGAATTCTTCGATGCCGTCCTGACGTCGCTGAAGCAGGACTACAAGGTCGACGAACAACGCATTTACAGCACTGGACACTCAAACGGCGGAGCTTTCACATATCTGCTTTGGGCCGAGCGACACGACGTTTTCGCTGCGATGGCTCCCTCGGGAGCCGCTGCAATTCGTTTTCAGCAGTCGCTCAAACCAAAACCCATGTTGCATGTGGCCGGCGAGAATGATCCGCTCGTCAAATATGTGTGGCAGACGAATACCATCGAGTACGTCAAGACACTCAATGAATGCGGCGAAGGATCACCGTGGGAGAAATCCTGTACGCTGTTCCCGTCAAAGATCGACTGCCCCGTCGTCACATTCGTGACCTCGCAGGGCCACAAGTTCCCGCCGGAAGCTCCACCATTGATTGTCAGATTCTTCAAAGAACACGCCCGGACTGAAGCCAGCCGTCCGCGTTAGTTCGACTGTCCTACATTCGACCCCAACGGCCTCGTGCCGTTGGTGAAGCAGATGGAGAGCTAAAAACGCAAATAGAACACTTACCCCTTCGCCCTGCATTCCCGCCTTCGGCGGGAATGCAGGACGAATGGGTGGGGTTGCGGGGCGTTGCATGGCTAGCTCTCCATCAGCTTCACCATCCAGGCGAGCTGGATGGGGTCGTCAAGAGAATTTGGGACTGTCGAACTAGCTGCGGGCCGGAAATCACCAGGGTTGCCGGCAAAGGCCCGACGAAAGCGCGTTCGACTGGAGTTACGTCTCTGCCTCGTTCGTCAGCCAATCAACTCGGGGATCGGTTTGCCGTGGTCGACGATGGGCGTCGGGCGGCCGTTGAAATCCTTGATCATGGTGGTTGCGGAGTCGATCCCGAGGTGATGATAGATCGTGGCGAGGAAATCGCCGGCACTGCAGATCCGCTCAACGGGATCTTCGCCGCGCTTGTCGGTGGCTCCGATGACGCGGCCTGTCTGAATGCCGCCACCGGCCCAGATGTTCGAGAACGCCCGCGGCCAGTGGTCGCGGCCGGGCTGAATCGTTCCCGCAGGAGCGCTGGCGTTGCCTTCGCCCGTGCTTGGTGAATACTCAATCTTCGGCGTACGACCGAATTCACCGGTGACAACGACCAGCACACGTTTGTCCAGACCCCGCGCATAGATGTCTTCGATCAGGGCAGAAACTGCCTGATCATACGCCTGTGCCCGGAAGCGGAGGGCG